>NZ_JBEOSD010000102.1:0-29366 GCF_040302735.1 Streptomyces sp. NPDC097619
GGCCTCCAGCCAGGCGCGGGCATCGGCGGCGTGCACCTCGACGCCGCAGCCGGCGGGCAGCGGCAGCGCCCCGGGCCTTCGCGTGCGAGTGCATCCGGCCGCGTTCGAACGCAACACCTTTGCCCAAAGCCATTCCATCGGGTGACGCTGAGCCGTCCGGCTGACTGGCGCCGAACTCCCAACTAGGGTGCCGCGCAAGGATTCCGGCACTTGGCCCACCGGCATTGCGATGTCGGTGGCCAGTGCCACAGTGGGGGAGTGACCAAAGCCGCCGCAGGGCACCGAGGGGGTGACGTCCGGCCGTGTCCGGAACCGCTATGGGAATCGAAGTGGGCGCCTTGAGCGCGCGCTCCCGGGCGCTGGCCGTACTGCGCCTGCGCTCCCGGGCGCTCGCCCTGGCGCTGCTCCCGGCCGCCGTCGCGGTCGTGCTCGTCTCCGCCCGTTCCACGGGCCGTCTGACGGGCGGCTTCTGGTACGCGGCGATCTGGGTGGTCGCGGTGGTCGGCGGGCTGGTCCTGCTGGCCGCCGGGGTGTTCGGCGCGGTGGTGCGGCACGCCCGCCCCGCGGTGACGCCCACGGTGGAGGTCCCCGAGCGGGCCGCCCCCGACCTCTACCGCCTGGTCCGCGACCTCGCGGACCGGATGGGCGTGCCCGCGCCCTCCGCGATAGCCCTGACCCCCGATTGCGACAGCTGGCTGGAGGACCGCACCCACCGGGCGCACCGCCGTGGCCGGGCCTCCGGGGCGGACGCCCCGGAGGGGGCCGCCGGTGCCGCGCCTGTGCTGGTGATCGGTTCGCCCTTCCTGTGGTGGATGCGGGTCGCGGAGCTGCGGGCGGTGCTGGCCCCCGTGGTGGCGGGCACCGGTCCCTCGGCGCACCCCGACATAGCCGCGGCCCGGCGGTTCGTGGCCGGGCTGGACGCCGCGGTGGACGTGGCCCGGCGGCCCGGCCTCGGCTGGGTGGGTCGGGTGGGTCGGGCGCTGATGGAGCGGTGCCGGGCCGATGCCGCGGAGATGGAGCGCGGGGTGGCCGCAGCCGCCTCGGAGCGCGCCCAGTCGGTGGACTACGGGCTGCGGATCGTGGCGCAGGAGCAGGTGGGGCTCGCGTACGCGGGCTGGGACCGGCTGCTGACCCGCGTGGCGCTGCCCGCCTGGCGGATGGGCCGGTGGCCCTCGCGACTGGACGCCGGGGTGGTGTCGGCGCTGACCGAGCTGTCCCGCCGGGACCGGCTGGCGGAGGGCTTCGCCTCCCGCTTGGGCGACCGTCCCGCCTGTGACCTGCTGGAGGAGCCGGGGGTCGTCGACGAGGCGGCCTCGCTGCTGGCCGCCCGGTTGTTCCACGGCGGTCCGGCGGTGCCGGGTCCGGAGTGGGCTCCGGTGGACTGGCAGGAGTACCCGGAGGAGGTCGTGGACCGGAAGTGGCGGCTGGAGGCGGCCCGGCTGCACGAGGCGCTGGACGTGCTGGCCCTGACCGACCGCCACGCGAGCGGTGCCCCGCGGGCGGACCGTTCGGCCGCCGCCGTGGCCGGTCCGGGTGCCCCGGCGGCACCGGGCCCCGGCGCCCCGGCGGGTCCCGGGTCCGTGCCGGCCGGTCCCACGCTGGAACGGGTGATCGGCTGCCTGAGCGGGGCCGATCCCACCCTCGGCGAGGTGCTCGCGGGCCGGCTCGGCGCGGAGGCGGCGCGGGCCGAGGCGGTCGCCCCGGATCCCGACCGGGCCCGGGGCGGGGACGCGATGCCCCTGTTCCCGTTGCAGCCGCCGCGCAGCGGCCGGGACCTGCTCGCGGACCACGTGACGGCCATGGTCTGCTGCGCCGCGGTGGACTCGGCGGGCGCGGCCCCCGGCCTGGACTGGCTGGACGGCCCCGTGTTGCTCGTGGCCGGCAAGCGGGCCGCCGATCTGGGCCCGCGGGTCCTGCGGCTGGTGGAGGAGGGCGATCCGGAACCGCTCCGGAGCTGGCTGGCGGAGACGGGCGTACGGCCGGAGAAGCCGGTCAGGCTGGTGTGACCGCGTTCCGGTACGGGCCCACGGGGTTCGTACCGGAAGCGCGGCCCCGGCGCGCGGGGAGGGGAGACCCCGGGGCACCCGCCGCACCCACCCCCGGAGCTGGGGCTTCCGCTTCTCGTCAATTCGCGACGAACGGTGACGGCATGCGTGCGTAATGTGATGTGCTGGGACCGGTGGCGGACAACCGCGCACCAGGGCGGAGCCCGCGTTCGGGGGAGCGAGGGAGGGGAGCGGCATGGGTGCGGACCGGATCAGGCGGTGGGAGTCGGGGGCGCTCGCCCACGCGGTGACGGACCCCTTCGGGCAGGGCCCGCTGCCCTGGTTCCGCGGCAGCGAGCTGTACTTCGGCGACACCGGGCAGGTGGTCCCCTGGTACGTGGACCGCGCCGCCGCCCCCGGGCTGCCCCCGGGCACCCGCGAGCGCACCGGCGGCCCCCGCACGGCGGACGACGTGCACCGCCAGATCAAGGGGTTCACCTCCACCGGCACCGTCGCCCCCGGCGAGGCCATCGACTTCCGGATCACCGTGGATCCGCCCCAGCCGTTCTCCGTGGACGTCTACCGCATCGGGCACTACGGCGGGGACGGCGCCGCCAAGATCCACTCCAGTCCGATGCTCTCCGGGATCGTGCAGCCCGCCCCGCTCGCCGCCGACCGCACCGTCTCCTGCCACCACTGGTGGCTGTCCTGGCGGCTCCAGGTGCCCTCGTACTGGAACCCGGGCGCGTACGTGGCCGTGCTGACCACCGCCGACGGCTTCCGCTCGCACGTCCCCTTCACCGTCCGCGACGACCGTCCCGCGGACCTCCTGCTCCTGCTGCCCGACGTGACCTGGCAGGCGTACAACCTCTACCCGGAGGACGGCCGGCTCGGCGCCAGCCTCTATCACGCCTGGGACGAGCGGGGGCGGCTGCTGGGCGAGTCGGAGGCCGCCACCACGGTCTCCTTCGACCGCCCCTACGCCGGCGCCGGACTCCCCCTCCACGTGGGCCACGCCTACGACTTCATCCGCTGGGCCGAGCGCTACGGCTACGACCTCGGCTACGCCGACGCCCGCGACCTGCACGCGGGCCGCGTGGACCCCTCCCGCTACCGCGGCCTGGTCTTCCCCGGCCACGACGAGTACTGGTCCGTCCCGATGCGCCGGGCCGCCGAGGCCGCCCGCGACGCCGGGACCTCGCTGGTCTTCCTCTCCGCCAACAGCATGTACTGGCAGGTGGAGCTGGCCGCCTCGCCCTCCGGGGTCCCCGACCGGCTGCTGACCTGCCGCAAGCGCCGCGGCCCCGGCCGTCCCGCCCTGTGGCGGGAGGCCGACCGCCCCGAACAGGAGCTGCTCGGCATCCAGTACGCCGGCCGGGTCCCCGAGCCCGTCCCCCTGGTGGTCCGCAACTCCTCCCACTGGCTGTGGGAGGCCACCGGGGCCGAGGAGGGCCAGGAGCTGGAGGGGCTGGTGGCCGGGGAGGCCGACCGCTACTTCCCCCGCACCCAGCTGCCCGCGCACCAGAGCCGCATCCTGCTCGCCCACTCTCCGTACCGCGACGGCAAGGGCACCCGCCGGCACCAGGAGACCTCGCTCTACCGGGCCCCCAGCGGCGCGCTCGTCTTCGCGGCGGGCACCTTCGCCTGGTCCCCGGCCCTGGACCGCCCCGGGCACGTGGACGAAAGGATCCAGCGGGCCACCGCGAACCTCCTCGACCGGATCTGCAAGCACGACTGACCGGCCCGGCCCCGCCGGACGGGCCCCCTTGCCGGTGATCGGGGACGGGTGCGCGAGAATCGGGGTGCTTCATACAGAACCACAGGGAGACACCGTGTCCGGATTCGTCGAAAAGCCCGAGCCGGTCCAGGTGCCGGGCCTCGTCCACCTCCACACCGGCAAGGTGCGCGAGCTCTACCGGAACCGGGCCGGTGACCTCGTGATGGTCGCCAGCGACCGCATGTCCGCCTACGACTGGGTGCTCCCCACGGAGATCCCCGACAAGGGTCGGGTCCTGACCCAGCTCTCCCTGTGGTGGTTCGACCAGCTCGCCGACCTGGTCCCGCACCACGTCATCAGCACCGAGCTGCCCGAGGGCGCCCCCGAGGACTGGGCCGGCCGCACCCTGATCTGCAAGAGCCTCGACATGGTCCCGGTGGAGTGCGTGGCCCGCGGCTACCTCACCGGCTCCGGCCTCGCCGAGTACCGGGTCTCCCGCACCGTCTGCGGACTGGCCCTGCCCGAGGGCCTGGAGGACGGCTCCGAACTGCCCGCCCCGATCTTCACCCCGGCCACCAAGGCCGCCGTCGGCGAGCACGACGAGAACGTCTCCTACGAGGAGGTGGCCCGCCAGGTCGGCGCCGAGACCGCCGCCCTGCTGCGCCGCACCACCCTGGACGTGTACGCCCGGGCCCGCGACATCGCCCGCGAGCGCGGCATCATCCTCGCGGACACCAAGTTCGAGTTCGGCTTCGACGGCGAGACCCTGGTCGCCGCCGACGAGGTCCTCACCCCGGACTCCTCCCGCTTCTGGCCCGCCGACCAGTGGCAGCCCGGCCGCGCCCAGCCCTCCTACGACAAGCAGTTCGTCCGGGACTGGCTGACCTCCCCCGCCTCCGGCTGGGACCGCGCGAGCGAGACCCCGCCGCCCGCCCTCCCGCAGCAGGTCGTGGACGCCACCCGCGCCAAGTACATCGAGGCGTACGAGCTGCTCACCGGCACCACCTGGAGCCACTGAGACACGAAGAAGGCCCCGGTCGAATGACCGGGGCCTTCACACTGAGCGGACGACGAGATTCGAACTCGCGACCCTCACCTTGGCAAGGTGATGCTCTACCAACTGAGCCACGTCCGCATGCGCCGTAGCGCGCTGCCTACTATACCCAACCTTTCAGGCGGGCGAGACGCACGGCCGCGTGCCGGTTCTCGGCACCCAGCTTCGACACCGCCGAGGAGAGGTAGTTGCGGACCGTCCCCTGCGACAGCCCGGCCCGCTCCGCGATCTCCGCCACGGGCGCCCCGTCCGCCGCGAGTTCGAGCACCTCGGCCTCCCGCGCGGTCAGCGGAGAGTCCCCGGCACTGATCGCGTCCGCCGCCAACTCCGGGTCCACATAACGGCCTCCGGCCTGCACGGTGCGGATGATCTCCGCGAGCCTCTGCGCCGAGACGGTCTTCGGGGCGAAGGCCCGCACCCCCGCCGCGAGCGCCCGCTTCAGGTGTCCCGGCCGGCCGTGACTGGTCACGATCATGGTCCTGCAGGAGGGGAGTTCGGCCCGCAGCACCGTGGCCACGCTCACACCGTCCTGGCCCGGCATCTGGAGGTCGAGCACGGCCACGTCCGGCCGGTGGGCCCGCGCCATCGCCAGGGCCTCCGGCCCCGAGGCGGCCTCCGCGACCACCAGCAGGTCGTCCTCCAAGGCCAGCAGGGCGGCCAGCGCCCCGCGGATCAGGTGCTCGTCGTCCGCGAGCAGCACCCGCACCGGGTTCACGCCTCCACCCCCGGGGCCGCCGGGGCGGGGATCTCCGCGCGCAGCCGGAACCGGCCGCCCGCCAGCGGACCCGCCTCCAGGGTCCCGCCGAGCGAGGCCAGCCGCTCCCGGAGCCCGGCCAGGCCCGACCCCGGAGGTCCGGGCGGCGGCCCGTCCGGCACCCCGTCGTTCTCCACGACCAGCGTCAGGGGGACCCCCGTACCCCCCGACAGCCCGATCGTGCAGCGCCGCGCGTCCCCGTGGCGCAGCACGTTGGTGGTGGCCTCGCGGACCACCCAGCCGAAGGCCGACTGCACCTCCGGGGGCAGCCCGGACCCGCCGGGCACCTCCACCCGACAGTCGATCCCGGCGGCCGCGAGCACCCCGCGGGCCCCCTCCAGCTCCACCGCGAGATCCGCCTCGCGGTAGCCGCGCACCACGTCGCGGACCTCGCGCTGGGACTCCCGCGCGATCCGCTGCACCTCGATCATCTGCTCCACCGCTTCCGCGCGTTCCCGCCGTGCCAGCTGTACCGCCAGTTCGCTCTTCAGCGCGATCACCGCCAGGTTGCGGCCCATCACGTCGTGCAGGTCGCGGCCGAACCGCAGCCGCTCCTCGGCCACCGCGAGCCGCGCCTGCAACTCCCGGGACCGGTCCAGTTCCCACACCGTGCGGATCAGCCAGGCGGAGAACCCGTAGGTGAAGACCAGGGCCGAGGCCCCGATCAGCGTCCCCACGCCGTAGCCCAGCGCCTCGGGGGCGGACAGACCCACCGTCAGCGCGGCCGCCGCGGTGGCGACCCCCGCGGCCGCGGCCACGTACATCATGTGCCGGACCCGCTCCAGGGTCAGCACGAGCGCCCCGGAGGTGAAGCACACCAGGCCCGCGACCTGGGTGGGTCCCACCGGGCCGGGCGGCACCGTGCCGGCGCTCCGCAGCAGCAGGAGGGCGATGACGGCGCCCGCGGTGAAGGCGACCAGCACCGCGGCGGTGCGCGACGGCCGGTCCTCGCGGGCGCCGACCACCCAGTCCAGGGAGCGGGCGGAGAGCACCCCGCAGAGCACGGCGTGCGCGGAGCAGGTCAGGGCGAGGGCGACGCCCACCGGGACGGTCGGGGCCTCACCCTGCCGCGCGGTGAAGGACACCGGGGCGACGAGGAAGATCTCGATCACCACGAAGAAGTGGAAGGACCAGCGGGTGTACAGCTCGATCTTGGCGGCCTGGCCGCGCCTGCTCCACCACCCGGTCAGCTTCGACATCCCGTTCCCCGCTCCTCGTCCGTGGACCCGTGGGTGCGCGTGCGCGCGTCCCCACGGGCCCGTGCTCCGTGCTCCGTGTTCCGTGCTCCGCGCCCGGTCAGCGGCGCGGCTCCCAGCGGAACCACCGGGTGCATGCAAACACGGAGATCACGATCCAGGCCAGGGCGTTGAGGGCGGCCCCGGCGAGCTCGTAGGCGCCGCCGGTGCCGGTCCAGCCGGAGCGGATCAGCTCCATGGCCCCGCTCATGGGGAGGAAGGCGCAGACGTCGGCGACGGGGTCGGGCAGGACCTCCGTGGGCAGCATCATCCCGGAGCCGACGGCGGAGAGCAGGAAGAAGGGCAGGGTGGTGATGCCCGCGCTCTCGACGTTGCGGGTGATGGCGGTGGTCAGCGCGGCGGCCGGGACCAGCAGCACGACGGCCGTGAGCACGCCCGCGAGCAGCAGGAGGGGGCGCTCCGGGGCTCCGGTGTCCAGGGCCACGGCCCCGCCGACGCTCAGCACGAGCACCTGGAGCAGGGCGATCACCACGGGCGGCAGCGAGCTCCCGGTGAGGATCTCCAGGTCGGTGGCCTCGCCGGTGCGCAGCCGCTTGAGGACCAGTTCCTCGCGGCGGGCGGTGTAGGCGGAGACGAGCGCCATGTAGACGACGAGCATCAGCACCATGCCGGTGCCGCCGACGAGGGTGGCCGCGGCGGGCCCCGAGGGCAGGTCGTCGAGGCCGATCCCGGAGACCGAGGAGCGCAGGATGAAGACCATCATCACGGGCATCAGCAGGGCGATGAACAGGTTGTTCTTGTTCCGGCCGAGCAGGGTGAGTTCGGCGCGACCCAGGGCGGCCAGTCGGCCGTGGGCGAGGTTCATCGGACACCTTCCGGGGTGCGGGCGGCGATCTCCAGGAACGCCTCTTCGAGGGAGGCGGAGCGGGCGTCGAGCCCCTCCAGTCGTACGGCCGACTCCTCGGCCCAGCGCAGCAGTCCGGTCAGGGTCTCCTGGAGCCGGTCGGTGCGGATCTCGACCTGCTGCCCCTCGGCGGCGGCCCGCAGGTCGAGCGGCAGTCGGGCGGCGGGCACGTCGGCGGGGAGGCGGAAGCGGATCCGGGCCGGTCGCGAGGCCGTGACCTCGTCCGGGGTGCCCGCGGTGACGATCTCGCCGGCGTGCAGGATGGCGAGGCGGTCGGCGAGTTCGGCGGCCTCTTCCAGGTAGTGCGTGGTCAGCAGCACGGTGGTGCCCGCGTCGCGCAGGGCGCGGACCAGGGCCCAGGTGTCGCGGCGGCCCTCGGCGTCCATGCCGGTGGTGGGTTCGTCGAGGAAGAGCACCTCGGGGGAGCCGAGCAGGGCGAGGGCGAGGTCGAGGCGGCGGCGCTCGCCGCCGGAGAGCTGCTTGACCCGGACCGAGGCCCGGGCGGTGAGCCCGACCTGCGCGAGGACCTCGGCGGCGGGCCGGGCCCCGGTGGTGCAGCCCCGCCACATGCGGACGGTCTCGGTGACGGTCAGGTCGGCGGGGAAGCCGCCCTCCTGGAGCATGACCCCGGTGCGCGGGCGGACCACGGCCCGGTCGGCGTGCGGGTCGAGGCCGAGGACGCGGACGGTGCCGGCGGTGGGCCGGGCCAGACCTTCGAGCACTTCCACGGTGGAGGTCTTGCCGGCGCCGTTGGTGCCGAGCAGGGCGAAGACCTCGCCGCGGGACACGGAGAAGGAGATGCCGCGGACGGCCTCGAAGCCCCCGGAGTAGCCGCGGCGGAGGGCATCGACCTCGATGACGCGCTGGTCGGTGTCAGTCATGGTTCCAGCCTCGCGGCGGTCCGGAGGCGTCGGCAGTGCGCGGTGTCACCGCCCCCGATGACATATGTCATGACGGTGTGGCCCCCGCCACGCGCCGGCGGCCGGAAGGCGGAGCGGGGGAAGGCGGGGCGGGCGGAGGGCGGAGATGTCGGAACACCCCGGAACACGAAGAAGGCCCCGGTCGAATGACCGGGGCCTTCACGCTGAGCGGACGACGAGATTCGAACTCGCGACCCTCACCTTGGCAAGGTGATGCTCTACCAACTGAGCCACGTCCGCATGCTGCCGACCGGCTTTCACCGGGCGGTGCGAGCACCACTCTACCCGATCCACCGGAGTGGTCGGAAAAGTGTTGCAGAGCGGGTGACAGGAATCGCACACTGCGCCTTCCCCCTGGAAGGGGGATGTTCTGCTACTGAACTACACCCGCACGACTTCGGGGTTCTGACCTGCGGTCTCGGCCCCTCGGCGTGATCCACACACTAGCCGATGGACGGGGGTGCTTGGCAAATCGGGGCTCAGTGGGCCTCGTTGTAGGCCTCGTAGATCTTCTTGGGGATGCGGCCGCGGGGCGGCACCTCGTGGTCGTTGGACCGGGCCCAGGCGCGCACCACGGCCGGGTCGGGCGCCAGGGAGGTGTGCTTGAAGGCCTTGCCGGAGCGGGCCTGGCGGCGCCCGGCCGCCACGTAAGGGGCGAGGCTCTTGCGGAGTTTCTTTGCGTTGGCCAGATTGAGGTCGATCTCGTACGACCGGCCGTCGATCCCGAAGACCACCGTTTCCGCCGCTTCTCCGCCATCGATGTCGTCGGAGATCGTGACTACTACGCGCTGCGCCACGGATATCGGTCCCTTCGTGCGACACCACCCGCTCTGACATGGGGTGTTGTCGACTGTATGGATGTTTCGGAGCATTGTTTCCACGCGCCGGATTCCTTGTGGATTCCTTTGTACATCGAATAACGGCGCATTGTGAAGCTCAATTAATCCTGTCCGCGTGTCCCGCCGCAATCCTGTGGACCTGGTTTTCCTGGGGATTTTGCGGAGTGTTGGTGAAGGCGAAACGGGGAGCCGTGAGTGCCGCCGGCATATCTACCCGCGTAGAAATTTCGGCCGGGTACGCTGGCCTCACCGCCTTCGCACCAACCACCACACCGGGAGTGCCAGTGGCACGCGTCGTAGTCGACGTCATGCTCAAGCCGGAGATCCTCGACCCTCAGGGCCAGGCGGTGCAGCGTGCACTGCCGCGCCTGGGCTTCGAGGGCATCGCCGACGTCCGCCAGGGGAAGCGCTTCGAGCTGGAGGTGGAGGGACCGGTCGACCAGGCCGCCCTCGACCGCATCCACGAGATGGCCGAAACGTTCCTCGCCAACACCGTCATCGAAGACTTCACCGTGAAGGTCGAGGCCTGAGGGTGACCACTCGCATCGGAGTCGTCACGTTCCCCGGAACGCTCGACGACCGTGATTCGCTGCGCGCCGTCCGCCTCGCGGGCGCCGAGCCGGTCTCGCTGTGGCACCGCGACAAGGACCTCCACCAGGTCGACGCGGTCGTCCTCGCGGGCGGCTTCTCCTACGGCGACTACCTGCGTGCGGGCGCCATCTCCCGCTTCTCGCCGGTCATGGAGACGATCATCGAGCAGGCGAAGGCGGGCATGCCCGTCCTGGGCATCTGCAACGGCTTCCAGATCCTCACGGAGGCCCACCTGCTGCCCGGCGCGATGCTGCGCAACAACCACCTGCACTTCATCTGCCGCGACCAGAAGCTCCGCGTCGAGAACGCGGACACCGCCTGGACCGGCGACTACGAGCGCGGCGAGGAGATCTCCGTCCCGCTCAAGAACATGGACGGCCGCTACGTGGCCGACGAGCGCACGCTCGACGAGCTGGAGGCCGAGGGCCGGGTCGCGTTCCGGTACCTCGACTTCAACCCGAACGGTTCGCTCCGCGACATCGCCGGCATCACCAACGCGGCGGGCAACGTCGTCGGTCTCATGCCGCACCCCGAGCACGCGGTGGAGCCGCTGGTCGGGACGGGCCGCACCGACGGCCTGCCGTTCTTCACCTCGGTCCTGAAGAAGCTGGTAAGCGCATGACCCTCGACACCGTCACGCACGCGTCGGAGACCCCCGACGCCTCGCAGCCCTGGAAGGAACTCGGCCTCAAGGAGGACGAGTACGACCGGATCCGCGAGATCCTCGGCCGCCGTCCCACCGGCGCCGAGCTGGCCATGTACTCCGTCATGTGGTCCGAGCACTGCTCCTACAAGAGCAGCAAGGTCCACCTGAAGCAGTTCGGCGAGAAGGTCCCGCAGAACGACGCCATGCTCGTCGGCATCGGCGAGAACGCCGGCGTCGTCGACGTCGGCCAGGGCTACGCCGTCACCTTCAAGGTGGAGTCCCACAACCACCCCTCGTACATCGAGCCCTACCAGGGCGCGGCCACCGGCGTCGGCGGCATCGTCCGCGACATCCTCGCCATGGGCGCCCGCCCGGTGGCCGTGGTCGACCCGCTGCGCTTCGGCGCCGCGGACCACCCGGACACCAAGCGCGTGCTGCCGGGCGTGGTCGCGGGCATCGGCGGCTACGGCAACTGCCTCGGCCTGCCGAACATCGGCGGCGAGGTCGTCTTCGACGCCTGCTACCAGGGCAACCCCCTCGTCAACGCCGGCTGCATCGGCGTGATGAAGCACGAGGACATCCACCTGGCCAAGGCCTCCGGCCCCGGCAACAAGGTCATCCTCTACGGCGCCCGCACCGGCGGCGACGGCATCGGCGGCGTCTCGGTCCTCGCGTCCGAGACCTTCGACGACAGCAAGCCCACCAAGCGGCCCGCCGTGCAGGTCGGCGACCCCTTCCAGGAGAAGCTCCTCATCGAGTGCACCCTGGAGATCTTCAAGGAGAAGCTGGTCGCGGGCATCCAGGACCTCGGCGGCGCCGGGCTCTCCTGCGCCACCTCCGAGCTGGCCTCGGCCGGTTCCGGCGGCATGCGCGTCGAGCTCGACACCGTCCCGCTGCGCGACGCGACCCTCTCGCCCGAGGAAATCCTCATGAGCGAGTCGCAGGAGCGCATGTGCGCGATCGTCGAGCCGCAGCACGTGGCCCGCTTCATGGAGATCTGCGAGAAGTGGGACGTCATCGCCACCGTGATCGGTGAGGTCACCGAGGGCGAGCGCCTGGAGATCTTCTGGCACGGCGAGCAGATCGTGGACGTGCCCCCGGGCACCGTCGCCCACGAGGGCCCCGTCTACCACCGCCCCTACGAGCGGCCCTCCTGGCAGGACGCCCTCCAGGCGGACGACGCCGGGAAGCTGCCCCGCCCGCAGACCTCCGAGGAGCTCCGCGCGCAGGTCCTGGCCCTGGTGTCCTCCCCGAACCAGGCGTCGAAGTCGTGGGTCACCGACCAGTACGACCGCTTCGTGCAGGGCAACACCGTGCTGGCCCAGCCCGAGGACGCGGGCATGGTCCGCATCGACGAGGAGACCAACCTCGGCGTGGCCATGGCCACCGACGGCAACGGCCGCTACGCCAAGCTCGACCCGTACGCGGGCGCCCAGCTGGCCCTGGCCGAGGCCTACCGCAACGTGGCCGCGACCGGCGCCAAGCCGCTGGCGATCTCCGACTGCCTGAACTTCGGTTCCCCCGAGGACCCGGGCGTCATGTGGCAGTTCGCCGAGGCCACCCGCGGTCTCGCCGACGGCTGCCTGGAGCTGGGCACCCCCGTGACCGGCGGCAACGTCTCCCTCTACAACCAGACCGGCGACGTGGCCATCCACCCCACCCCGGTGGTGGCGGTCCTCGGCGTCATCGACGACGTCAACCGGCGCACGCCGATGGCGTTCGCCGAAGAGGGCCAGCTCCTCTACCTGCTCGGTGACACCCGCGAGGAGTTCGGCGGCTCGGCCTGGTCCCAGGTCGTCCACGACCACCTCGGCGGACTGCCCCCGAAGGTGGACCTCGGCCGCGAGAAGCTGCTCGGCGAGATCCTGATCTCGGCCTCCCGCGACGGCATGATCGACGCCGCGCACGACCTCTCGGACGGCGGCGTCGTCCAGGCGCTGACCGAGTCCTGCCTGCGCGGCGGGAACGGCGCCCGGGTCGTCGTCCCCGAGGGCCTGGACGCCTTCACCTTCCTGTTCTCCGAGTCGGCGGGTCGGGCCATCGTGTCCGTCCCGCGCAGCGAGGAGCTCCGCTTCACCGACATGTGCGGCGCCCGGGGCCTCCCCGCCACCCGCATCGGCGTGGTGGACGGGGACGCCATCGAGGTCCAGGGCGAGTTCACCCTCGGACTGGCCGAGCTCCGCGAGGCCCACGAGGCCACCATCCCGGCCCTGCTCGCGTAACCCTCACCGCGCGAACGGCCGCACCGTGCCCCGTCCTCCCCGGTGGAGGGCGGGGCACAGGCGTGTCCGGGCCCCGGCGGCACGGCAGAGGCCGGGGCGGTGACGGACCCGGGGACTACCCTCGGAGCCATGCCGACCGCCCGCAGCCCCCGGACCCGCAGCTACGACCCCGCCCGGACGAACGCCGCCGTCACCGCCCAGTTCGCCCTGGTCGCGGAGGCGGTCCGGGGCCTGACCGAGGAGCGGCTGGCCGCCCCCGCCGGCCTGGGGGAGTGGACCGTACGGGAGCTCGCCGCGCACCTGGCCTGGGTGGTGGACTCCCTGGCCGACGCGGTGGACCGGCCGGCCCCGCCGAAGGCGGAGCTCACGGCCGTGCGGTGGCCCACCGCCACCGCGCCGCTCGCCACCGGGATCGCGCGGGCGGCCCGGGAGACCGCCGTCGAGGGGCCGCTCCCGGAGCGGTTCGAGCGGGCCGCCGGACGGCTCGCGACCGTCCTGGCCGAACAGCCGGGCTCCCGGCTGCTCGGCCTGCGCGTCGGCGCGATGACCCTGGCCGACTTCATGGTGACGCGCGCCGTCGAACTCGTCGTCCACACCGACGACCTGAACCGCGCGACCGGCCTGGAGATCCCCTTCGACCGGCAGGCCCTGGCCGCCTGCACCCGCCTGCTGGCCGACGCCCTCGCCGTGCGGGCCCCCGGCGGCTCGGTGGAGGTACGGGTGCCGCCCTTCGCGGTGGTGCAGTGCGTCGAAGGGCCCCGGCACACCCGCGGCACCCCGCCCAACGTCGTCGAGACCGACCCGCTGACCTGGATCCGGCTGGCCACCGGCCGCACCAACTGGGCCGCGGAGCTGGCCGCCGCCCGGATCTCCGCGAGCGGTGAACGCGCCGACCTGGCCGCCCTCCTGCCGCTGATGGGCTGAGCCCGCCCGGCCCGACTCCCCGACGGTCGACGGCGGCGGAGACGGAACCGCCGCCGGCCGGGAGGGAACCGGATCCCTGGGCGCCGCGTCACACCGGCATGCGAAACCTCCGTCTTGTGCCCGCGGCCCTCGTCGCCGCCCTCGCCCTCACCGCCTGCGGCAGCAACAGCACCACGGACTCCGGAGCCGAGACCGGTTCCGGTCCCAAGGAGGTGCTGTCCGGTGTCAAGTGGACCGTCCAGAGCGTCACCGTCGGCGGGAAGAAGACCGAAGCCCCCGCCGGCGCCGCCGACCTGCTGATCGAGGGGAAGGAAGCGACCGGCAACTACGGCTGCAACAACTTCCGCGCCAAGGTCGAGCAGGGCGACGGCACCCTGACCGTGGACCCCGGTCCGACCACCGCCATGGCCTGCGACGTCATCGAGTTCGAGATGCTCTACTCGAAGGTCCTCGAAGGCGAGCTGAAGGTGGCCACCGCCCCCGACTCCCTGACCCTCACCAACGCCAAGGGCGACGCGATCGCCTTCACCAGCAAGGCCGACGCCCCCGCCAAGGCCGCCCCGCTGACCGGCACCCGCTGGAAGGTGGAGCACCTGGCCTCCGGGGCGAACGGCGACGACGTCGTCTCCACCGTCCCCGGCAAGGCGTACTTCACCCTCTCCGCGGACGGCACCGCCGAGGGCAACCTCGGCTGCAACACCTTCCGCGCCCCGGCCACCGTCCAGGGCGACACGATCACCTTCGGCCGGGTCGCCGCCACCCGCATGGCCTGCACCGGAGACGCCGCCGAGACCGAGAAGGGCCTCGGCCTGCTGCTGGCCTCCGGCCCGCTGACCTACAAGATCGACGGCTCCACCCTCACCCTCACCGGCAAGGACGGCCACGGCCTCGGCGCCCAGGCCGCGAAGTAGCGGCAGCCCGCACCCACCCGGCCCCGGTCGGCCGCCCCGCAGGGGGCGGACCGACCGGGGCCGGCGCCGTTCAGGACGGGTAGGGCAGCAGCCCGGCGTCCGTCCGCTCCCAGGCCGCCCGCAGCTCCGCCAGCCGGGCCGGTTCCACGGCCGCCTTGTCGGCCTGCTCGCGGACGTCGCCGGCCAGGTCGAAGAGCTGGTCCCGACCCGCCTTGCCCCGGTAGTACTTCCAGTTCCCGCGGCGCAGCGCCCGCTCCCCGCGCACCCGCCAGAACAGGTCCCGGGCGGGGGCCCGTTCCCCGCGCAGCAGGTAGCCCGCGAGGCTCGCCCCGTCCAGCGGGTGCGAGGCGGCCGGTCGGGCCCCGGCCACCTCCAGCAGGGTGGCCGTCCAGTCCGGGCTGAACACCGGGGCGTGGCTGACCTGCCCGCCGTCCAGCCGGGCCGGCCAGCGCAGCAGCGTGGGCACCCGGATGCCGCCCTCCTGGAGGGAGCCCTTGTTGCCGGCCAGCGGCCAGTTGTAGGAGAACCGCTCGCCGCCGTTGTCGCTGGCGAAGACGACCAGGGTGTCCCGCTCCTGCCCGGAGCGGCGCAGGGCCTGGAGCACCTTGCCCACGGACCGGTCCAGGTCCTCCACCAGTTCCTTGTACTTGGCCAGGGAGCCGCCGTCCTGGTGCCACAGGGCCCGGCCGTCGCCGGCCTTGATCCGGCGGACGATCTCGGCGCTCTCCTCGGTGTCCCCGTCCGCGATCCACGGCCAGTGCGGGGTGGTGAAGTTGAGGTTCAGCAGCCAGGGCTTGTCGTGGTCGCGGGAGACGTACTCGCTCGCCCGCTCGGTCAGGATCCGGGTGTAGTACCGCAGGTCCTTGTACTCGGCGTCGCCCTCGTAGAGGTCGTACTCGCCGCCGAGACCGAGCTTGGAGTAGTACTCCAGGGCCCCGCCGAAGTTGCCGAAGAACTCGTCCCAGCCGGACCGGGTGGGGCTGTAGTCGGGCAGGTATCCGCAGTGCCACTTGCCGATCAGGGCGGTGGCGTAGCCGGCGCCCCGCAGCAGCGAGGCCAGCGTGGGGTGGGTGGGCTCCAGGCCCACGGACTTGTCGGCGATGGGCTCCGCGAGCCCGCCGCGGGTCCGCCCCGGGAAGCGGCCGGTGTACAGGCTGAAGCGGGTCGGGGAGCAGGTGGCGGAGCCCGAGTAGGCGTCCGTGAAGCGCACCCCCTCGCGCCCCAGCCGGTCCAGGTTCGGGGTGTGGATGTCGGGGGAGCCGTACGCGGAGAGGTCCGCCCAGCCCAGGTCGTCACCCAGGATGAAGAGGATGTTGGGGCGCTTCGAGCGGCGCTTCGGATCGGCCCGGAACTCCCTCTCGCGGGGTGCCGGAGAGGCCCCGGAAGGGGTGTGGGCGAGGGCTTCGGGGGCGGTGGAAAGGCCCACCGCGGCGGTGGCCGCGGTGGCTCCGACGGCCCCTCCGAAGGCACGGCGGGACAACGGGCTCTTGGAGGAAGACACGAGGACTCCAGGGCATGGCCCGGCGGTCCGGCCAGGGGGCGGTGCGCGGGACGGCGCACACCGCCGCCCGGCCGGAGCGGACGGGGCGGAGCGAAGTGAAAAGGGAAAAGGAAACGCAGAGTTGCGATTACGCAGAGCAGCGACAGATGGCGCTCGCGACACGGACCAGGTCAACGTGGCGGCGCTCGACGAGGGTGACGGGACGGTCACCGAAGGGCTGCATGGGGCGAGAGCCTGTACGAGCCTTTTGTAGATGTCAACAAGGGGATCCGCATACCGAGACGTGGGGGTCCCGTCACCCTCTGTGCTGTGACATTTCCCGGGCTTCCCCAATTCGGACCAGTGGTCGATCTCGCCTACACTCGGGGGCGTGCCTCGTGGTGATGGACGACTCAACCACGACCTGCTCCCCGGCGAGAAGGGCCCCCAGGACGCTTGCGGCGTCTTCGGTGTCTGGGCTCCGGGTGAAGAGGTCGCCAAGCTCACCTACTTCGGACTGTATGCGCTGCAGCACCGTGGACAGGAGTCCGCGGGAATCGCAGTGAGCAACGGTTCCCAGATCCTCGTCTTCAAGGACATGGGACTCGTCTCCCAGGTCTTCGACGAAACCTCCCTCGGCTCCCTCCAGGGACATATCGCGGTCGGTCACGCGCGCTACTCCACCACCGGAGCCTCGGTGTGGGAGAACGCGCAGCCCACCTTCCGTGCCACGGCCCACGGCTCGATCGCCCTGGGTCACAACGGCAACCTGGTCAACACGGCCGAGCTCGCCGAGATGGTCGCCGACCTGCCCAAGCAGGACGGCCGTGCCACCCAGGTGGCGGCCACCAACGACACCGACCTGGTCACGGCCCTGCTGGCCGGACAGGTCGACGCCGACGGCAAGCCGATGACCATCGAGGAGTCCGCCCGCGCGGTCCTCCCCAAGGTCAAGGGGGCCTTCTCGCTCGTCTTCATGGACGAGGGGACCCTCTACACCGCACGCGACCCGCAGGGCATCCGCCCGCTGGTGCTCGGCCGCCTGGAGCGCGGCTGGGTGGTCGCGAGCGAGACCGCCGCCCTCGACATCTGCGGCGCCAGCTTCGTCCGCGAGGTCGAACCGGGCGAGCTCATCGCGATCGACGAGAACGGCCTCCGCACCTCCCGATTCGCGGAAGCGAAGCCCAAGGGCTGCGTCTTCGAGTACGTGTACCTGGCCCGCCCGGACACGGACATCGCGGGTCGGAACGTCTACCTCTCCCGGGTCGAGATGGGTCGCCGCCTCGCGGCGGAAGCGCCCGTCGACGCCGACCTGGTGATAGCGACCCCCGAGTCCGGGACCCCCGCGGCCGTCGGCTACGCCGAGGCCAGTGGTATCCCGTACGGCTCCGGACTGGTGAAGAACGCCTACGTGGGCCGCACCTTCATCCAGCCCTCGCAGACCATCCGGCAGCTCGGCATCCGGCTGAAGCTGAACCCCCTCAAGGAGGTCATCCGGGGCAAGCGCCTGGTGGTCGTGGACGACTCCATCGTCCGCGGCAACACCCAGCGCGCCCTGGTCCGGATGCTCCGCGAGGCGGGCGCCGCCGAGGTCCACATCCGGATCTCCTCCCCGCCCGTGAAGTGGCCGTGCTTCTTCGGCATCGACTTCGCCACCCGCGCGGAGCTGATCGCCAACGGCATGACCGTGGAGGAGATCGGCAAGTCCCTGGGCGCCGACTCCCTCTCGTACATCTCCCTGGACGCCATGGTCGAGGCGACCACCATCGCCAAGCCGGACCTGTGCCGGGCCTGCTTCGACGGGGAGTACCCGATGGAGCTGCCGGACCCCGAGCTCCTGGGCAAGCAGCTGCTGGAGACCGAGCTGCTGGGCGGCACCGACGCCGCCGACGCGCTCCGGCGCCCGTGACACCCGCTCAACGCAGTAACGACACGAAAGCTCTCACCCATGTCTGAGACCACCGGTGCCTCCTACGCGTCCGCGGGCGTCGACATCGAAGCGGGCGACCGCGCCGTCGAGCTCATGAAGCAGTGGGTCAAGAAGACCCGGCGTCCCGAGGTCCTGGGCGGCCTCGGGGGCTTCGCGGGACTCTTCGACGCCTCCGCCCTCAAGGGCTACGAGCGGCCCCTGCTGGCCTCCGCCACCGACGGAGTCGGCACCAAGGTGGACATCGCCCGCCAGATGGGCGTGTACGACACCATCGGCCACGACCTGGTCGCGATGGTCATGGACGACATCGTCGTCTGCGGCGCGGAGCCGCTCTTCATGACCGACTACATCTGCGTGGGCAAGGTCCACCCGGAGCGGGTCGCCGCGATCGTCAAGGGCATCGCCGAGGGCTGCGTCCTCGCCGGCTGCGCGCTCGTCGGCGGCGAGACCGCCGAGCACCCGGGCCTGCTCGGCCCGGACGACTTCGACGTGGCGGGCGCCGGTACCGGCGTCGTCGAGTACGACCGGTTGCTGGGCGCCGATCGCATCCGGAAGGGGGACGCCGTCATCGCGATGGCCTCCTCCGGACTTCACTCGAACGGGTACTCGCTGGTACGCCACGTGCTCTTCGACCGGGCGGGTCACGCCCTGGACCGCGAGGTCCCGGAGTTCGGCCGCACCCTCGGCGAGGAGCTGCTGGAGCCCACGAAGATCTACTCCCTGGACTGCCTGGCCCTCACCCGGACCGCCGAGGTCCACGCCTTCTCGCACATCACGGGCGGCGGCCTGGCGGCCAACCTGGCCCGGGTCCTCCCCGACCACCTGCACGCCACCGTGGACCGTTCGACCTGGACCCCGGGCGCGATCTTCGACCTGGTGGGCAAGGCCGGTCAGGTGGAGCGCCTGGAGCTGGAGAAGACCCTGAACATGGGCGTCGGCATGATGGCCGTGGTCCCGCAGGAGTCGGTGGAGGTGGCCCTGACCACCCTGGCCGACCGCGGCGTCGAGTCCTGGGTCGCCGGAGAGGTCGTCGACCGCGGCGACCACGCCGAGGGCGCCGCCCTCACCGGGGACTACGCCGCCTGACCTGCGGGAACACCGGCACCATACGCATGAGGAGGGGGAGCGGACCCACGGGTCCGCTCCCCCTCCTCATGCGTGGCGTGCCCCGGTCACCGGTCGTCCGCGCACCGGTCGTACGCGTTCGGAAACCGTCGCGCGCAGCACTGAACCCGGTCCGGGGCATCCCGGACCGGGTTCAGTGCGTGTTCCTTGCGCCGGCCGAGCCGGCCGGAGTCAAGCCCCGCGACGCTGCTGCGACGGACCGGACTCCTCGTCCTCGTCGTCAGCGTCGTACAGCTCCGCGTAGCGTGCGTACGGGTCGTCGTCGTCCTCGACCTCGTCCTCGAACGGCTCGCTGTTCGGCGGCTGCTGGTTCGAAGTCGATGCGCCCAGCTCGTTGGCCAGACGCGACAGGTCAGTCCCGCCGCTGCTGTACTTCAGCTGGCGGGCGACCTTCGTCTGCTTGGCCTTTGCCCGGCCGCGCCCCATGGCTCGACCCCCTCGGTGACGGGGCTCGACGGCCCCAGAGTCTTGACACGCGTTCATGATTCGGAACGGGCTCTCCGCAGAGAGACCGGTCCGTAGGGCTTCAACGGTACCTGCTTCCGGGGCCATACGGTACGCCGCCCGCATGACGTGCCTCGCCGCAGTGCCGGCGAGACGCCCTGTACTCGCTGGTCAGCTGCGATTTTAGCCTCTTATCGCCCGGCGACCCGCCGAAGCGCAGTGAGTCTCACCACGCCGCGTCCGACGGGCCGCCGGTACGGGCCTCAGGCCGTGCGCGCGGCGCGCGCGTCGGCCATCCGCTGCTCCGCCACGCGGTCGGCGGCGGCGGCCGGGGGGATGCCGTCCGACTTCGCGCGAGCAAAGATCTCCAGGGTGGTGTCGAAGATCTTCGTGGCCTTGACCTTGCAGCGGTCGAAGTCGAAGCCGTGCAGCTCGTCGGCGACCTGGATCACGCCGCCCGCGTTGACCACGTAGTCGGGGGCGTAGAGGATCCCGCGGTCCTGGAGGATCTTCTCGACCCCGGGGTGGGCGAGCTGGTTGTTGGCCGCGCCGCAGACGATCTTCGTGGTGAGCACCGGGACGGTGTCGTCGTTGAGGGCGCCGCCGAGCGCGCAGGGGGCGTAGATGTCGAGGCCCTCGGTGCGGATGAGGGTCTCGGTGTCGGCGACGGCGGTGACCTGCGGGTGCTTGTCGAGGATCCGCTGCACGGACTCGGTGCGGACGTCGGTGATGACGACCTCGGCCCCGTCCTCCAGGAGGTGCTCGACGAGGTAGTGGCCCACCTTGCCGACGCCCACCACGCCGACCTTGCGGCCGCGCAGGGTCGGGTCGCCCCACAGGTGCTGGGCGCTGGCCCGCATGCCCTGGAAGACGCCGTAGGCGGTCAGTACGGAGGAGTCGCCGGCGCCGCCGTTCTCGGGGGAGCGGCCGGTGGCCCAGCGGGTCTCGCGGGCGACCACGTCCATGTCGGCGACGTAGGTACCGACGTCGCAGGCGGTCACGTAGCGGCCGCCCAGGGACTCCACGAAGCGGCCGTAGGCCAGGAGGAGTTCCTCGCTCTTGAGGAGCTCGGGGTCGCCGATGATCACGGCCTTGCCGCCGCCGTGGTCCAGTCCGGCCAGGGCGTTCTTGTACGACATGCCGCGGGACAGGTTGAGCGCGTCGAGCACGGCCTCCTCGTCGGAGGCGTACGCGTGGAAGCGGGTGCCGCCGAGGGCGGGGCCCAGGGCGGTGTCGTGCAGGGCGATGACGGCCTTCAGGCCCGTGGCGCGGTCCTGGCACAGCACGACTTGCTCGTGGCCGCCCTGCTCCGTGCGGAACAGGGTGTGCAGGACGCCGGCGGTCATTTCGGTCACGGTGGTGACTCCCATGGAAGAGATGCGGCGGAAAGGCCCTCCTGCGGGTGGGGAGGGCGGGTAGGAGCAGGGTAAGACGTGCCGGGGCCCCGGCGGGGCCGAGTGCCGGGGATCACCCTCCCCCGGAGTATCGGGGCTCCGCGCGGGGGAGGACGGCAGGGTGACGGATTCCTCTGAACTCCCGGGCTCCCGGCCGCGTGGCGCCCGTTCGGCGCTGGTCGTGCCGTACGCCTCCTACCTGCGCGTCTACGAGCCCCTGGCGGCCTTTCCCGAGCCCGAGCGGGCCCACTGGGCGGAGTACGCGCGGCGCGGCTCCTTCCCGACCTACCAGGACGAACTGCGGCGGTCGCTGGCGGACTTGACCCCGGTGCCGCCGGTGGGCGTGCCGGTGCACGAGAGCGGGGACGCCTTCACGGTCACGGTGGACGGCGTGCTGCTGGTCTGTCCGTGGCGGACCCGGCTGCGCGGCTGGCTGGCGCTGCGGGAGCTGTCGGAGGAGTTCCCGGCCCCGGTCCTGGACGCGGCGCTGCCCCCGGTGGTCCGCCGGCAGGCCGAGGCGGACTACGAACGCTGGCGGGAGCGGAACCCGGACGCCCGGCCGTGGATCCGCACGGCGGTCTGGCAGGTGCCGCTGCGCTGGTTCGTGCTGGTGGCGGACGAGGAGCGGGAGTACGCGCCCGGGGAGAGCCTGCGGTACCGGACACCGATGGTCCAGGCCAGGAGGCGGCTGGCGCGGGCCCTGAGGGTGCTCAGGGAGGCCGCGGAGGAGGAGGACCGCGGGGAGACCGAGCTGGCCGCGGGACTCGTGGAGGTGGGCACCTGGCTGGAGGAGTTCCATCCGCGGTCCCTGGTGGAGATCGACTACGGCGGTCTGGTCCACGCGCTGCCCGCGGAGGCGTTGGCCGAGGACCGCTCGGCGGCGGAACTGGCCGCGGGGCTGGGGGCGCTGGCGGCAGGGGACGCGGAGGCGGCGGGGGAGGCGTACGAGGGGCTGGCGGCGCGCTGGCGGGCGGTCCGGGAGCGGCTCTTCGCCAACTGAGCAGGTCGGAGCGCGGGCGGGCGGGGGCGCGGGCCGGGGGCCGCGCGGGGCCCCGAGGCGTGTCCGGAGGGGGTCGGGGAGGCCCGGTCGGGGGGCCTCCGAGTGTCCGGTCGGCAAAAGGGGGCTGGTGGAGACGCCGGATGGATGCGACCATTCCGGACTCCGGCCAACACTCGGGTCCTAGTGCCGGGACCTACGTCCCGATCCGGGCCATTGGCCCAAGCGTGACGGACCGCACTAACTTCACCCTTGCGCCGTTCCCCTACCCTCGTGCCAAAATAGGACAAGGAGTCCGGGGAGGGTTCCTTCCGCCCATCTAAGGGCGGAATGCTCGGTATTGCACTCTATGGGGGGTCTTGCGGCTCCCGATCGCTGTGTGACTGATCGTCACTGTGGGGTGACTGTCCGTTATGGGCGGGTCCATCGGCTTCCGTCGCTGATGAACACCTCAGAGGGCAATTCCATCGGTTTGGCCTACGAGGCTGGACGGATGGTGTAGTTGTAGTGCCGAGGACAAGCCGTTCGTCCTATAACCGACTCGGCCCGCGTATGTCCATTTCGGGCAACGCGGGCCAAGGTGCAGAATTTAGAGGAAAGAACCGAGATGGTTCGGTTCTCCCGAGGAGGCCGCTCATGACCGCTCGCACCCCTGATGCCGAGCCGCTGCTGACCCCGGCTGAGGTCGCCACCATGTTCCGCGTGGACCCGAAGACGGTTACCCGCTGGGCCAAGGCCGGCAAGCTCACGTCCATCCGCACCCTGGGTGGGCACCGCCGGTACCGCGAGGCCGAGGTTCGCGCCCTGCTCGCGGGAATTCCGCAGCAGCGCAGCGAAGGCTGACAAGCACGGCAGCACCCCGTTTTACCGGGCTTTACGGATCCCCCAATCCGATAAGCCCACCTGATTCATGAGGCCGAGCCTGCCCCAACAGGTTCACCAGGCCGTTGATCGCGCTGGACTCCGCCGGGTCCAGCGCGATTTTTTTATACCCCCGGAACGGGTGGGGAAGATGGGTCGGAGGGGAGAGGAGGGGGGTCCGTGAGGGCTCCCGGTGGATCCCCTCCGGAGAGGTGCAATTGCACATATTAAATTGTGGGCACGTATAGGTGCGATAAATGCCGCCGGTTCTGAAACTCATTCGGTGACACCCGTCACATCTGATGACTCTTGTACATCCGGCATTGCACCCGTAAGGGGACCGGCCGGTCGAGACCGGTCATGCGGGAGGGGGATTCCGGGGCTCGGGCTCGAACGGAAGAAAGGATTCCGCATTCGTGTTCCCGGGAGCCGGGCCGGCGGTACGGAAGCGGGCGGGCGCGCGGGCGAGCACACGCACAGCCGGGCGGGGGCCCGGACGCGACGGCGCGCGTCGTCCGGGAACGCGAAAACGACCAGGGGCCCGTATCCGAGATACGGGCCCCTGGTTCGAGGCGATCCTGACGGGACTTGAACCCGCGACCTCCACCTTGACAGGGTGGCGAGCTAACCAACTGCTCCACAGGACCTTGTTCGCGACCGCTTGAGCGGCTGCGAACAAGACTGTACAGCAGTTCAGGGGGTGCGGTCGAACCCGCCCGCCGTCAGCTCCCGACCACGGCGTCGATGGCCTTCACGATGCGCTTGTCGGACACCGGATGGGCCGTGCCGAGGGCGTGCGCGAAGTAGCTGACCCGCAGTTCCTCGATCATCCAGCGGATGTCCGTGACCGCCTCCGGGACGGGTCGTCCCTTCGGCAACTGCTCCAGCAGCCAGGCGTACTCGTCCTGCATCTCGTGGACCTTCTCCATGCGCGTGGTGTCGCGCTGGGCGCCCGTCGGCATCTGCTGGAGCCGGCGGTCCACCGCGACCAGATAGCGCATCAGGTCGGGGAGCCGCTTCAGCCCGGTCAGGGTGACGAACCCGGCCGGCATGAGGGCCGCCAGCTGCGCCTTGACGTCCTGGACGTTGTTCAGGAGCGCCAGGCTGCCGGTGGCCTTCACGCGCCGCTCACAGGCCTGCCAGGCCGCCAGGATCTGCTGGACCTGCCCGACGGTCCGCACGGTCGTGTCGACCAGGTCGGCGCGGACGGCGTCGAAGAGGCGGCGGTGGGCGGCCTCGTCCCAGGCCGGGCCGCCGTGCACGGCGATCAGCCGGTCCGTGGCGGCGGTGGCGCAGTCCTCGAAGAGGGCCTGCACGGAGCCGTGCGGGTTCCGGGAGAGGGCCAGCTTCTGCTGGTTGCTCAGCTTGTCCGAGGCGAACTTCGCCGGGTTCACCGGGATGTTCAGCAGGATCAGCTTCCGGGTGCCCCGCCACATGGCCTGCTGCTGCTCGGCCTCGGTGTCGAAGAGCCGGACGGCCACCGTGGCGCCCTCATCCACCAGCGCCGGGTACGCCTTGACCGGCTGCCCGGCCCGACGGGTCTCGAAGACCCGCGGCAGGGTCCCCAGGGTCCAGTCCGTCAGGCCGGCCCGCTCCAGGGACTCGCCGCCCGACCGCTCGGCGGTGGCGGCGGCGGCCTTGGAGAGGGCCTGCCGGGCCTTCGGCTTCAGCCGCAGCCGCAGGGCCTCCAGGTCCTTGTCCTCGGCCACGGTACGGCGCCGCTCGTCGACGATCCGGAAGGTGATCTTGAGGTGGTCCGGGATCCGGGTCAGGTCGAAGTCCGCGGCCGTGACCGGCACGCCCACCATCCGGTG
Source organism: Streptomyces sp. NPDC097619 (assembly GCF_040302735.1). Classification (NCBI taxonomy): domain Bacteria; kingdom Bacillati; phylum Actinomycetota; class Actinomycetes; order Kitasatosporales; family Streptomycetaceae; genus Streptomyces; species Streptomyces sp. NPDC097619. Next base: position 24,709 of record NZ_JBEOSD010000102.1, read on the forward strand.
CAGCTCCCGGGCCAGTGTGACCACCAGCGGCTCCTGGAGGGGCACCGCGGAGTCCAGGAAGCGGGCCGCGAAGTTCGGGGCGGGCACGTAGTGGCGGCGGATCGGCTTGGGCAGCGAGCGGATCAGCTCCGTCACCACCTCTTCGCGCAGGCCCGGGATCTGCCAGTCGAAGCCCTCGTCCGTGACCTGGTTGAGCACCTGGAGCGGGACGTGCACGGTGACGCCGTCGGCGTCCGCGCCCGGCTCGAACTGGTACGTCACCCGGAACTTCAGCGCGCCCTGGCGCCAGGAGTCCGGGTAGTCGGCCTTGGTGACCCCGGCGGCCTTCTCCGTGAGGAGCATCTCCCGCTCGAAGTCGAGGAACTCCGGCTCCTCCTTCCGCTTGTGCTTCCACCACGAGTCGAAGTGGGCCCCGGAGACCACGTGCTCGGGGACCCGCTTGTCATAGAAGTCGAAGAGGGTCTCGTCATCGACGAGGATGTCCCGGCGGCGGGCCCGGTGCTCCAGCTCCTCCACGTCCGCCAGCAGCCGGCGGTTGTCCGCGAAGAACTTGTGGTGGGTCCGCCAATCGCCCTCCACCAGGGCATTCCTGATGAACAGCTCGCGGGAGACCTCGGGGTCGATCCGCCCGTAGTTGACCTTGCGCTGGGCCACGATCGGCACCCCGTACAGGGTCACCCGCTCGTAGGCCATCACGGCCGCCTGGTCCTTCTCCCAGTGCGGCTCGCTGTAGGTGCGCTTGATCAGATGCTGGGCGAGCGGCTCCACCCATTCCGGTTCCACTTTCGCGTTGACCCGGGCCCACAGCCGGGAGGTCTCCACCAGCTCGGCGGACATGAGGAACTTCGGCTGCTTCTTGAACAGCGCCGAACCCGGGAAGATCGCGAACTTCGCGGAGCGCGCCCCGAGGTACTCGTTCTTGTCGGTGTCCTTGAGGCCGATGTGCGAGAGCAGGCCCGCCAGCAGCGAGACGTGCACGGACTGCTCGGGCGCGTCTTCCTCGTTGAGGTGGATGCCCATGGTCTTCGCGACCGTCCGCAGCTGGGAGTAGATGTCCTGCCACTCCCGGATCCGCAGGAAGTTCAGGTACTCCTGCTTGCACATCCGGCGGAAGGCGGAGGAGCCCCGTTCCTTCTGCTGCTCGCGGACGTACCGCCACAGGTTGAGGAAGGCGAGGAAGTCGGAGGTCTCGTCCTTGAACCGGGCGTGCTGCTGGTCGGCCTGGGTCTGCTTGTCGGAGGGCCGCTCGCGGGGGTCCTGGATGGACAGGGCCGCGGCGATCACCATGACCTCGCGCACGCAGCCGTTCTTGTCCGCCTCGACCACCATGCGGGCCAGCCGCGGGTCCACCGGCAGCTGGGACAGCTTGCGGCCCATGGTGGTGAGCCGTTTCTTCGGATCCTTCTCGGCCGGGTCCAGGGCGCCCAGCTCCTGGAGCAGCTGCACGCCGTCGCGGATGTTGCGGTGGTCCGGCGGGTCGATGAAGGGGAACTTCTCGATCTCGCCCAGCCCGGCCGCCGTCATCTGCAGGATGACCGAGGCGAGGTTGGTGCGCAGGATCTCGGCGTCGGTGAACTCCGGCCGCGCGAGGAAGTCGTCCTCCGAGTACAGCCGGATGCAGATGCCGTCCGAGGTGCGCCCGCAGCGGCCCTTGCGCTGGTTGGCGCTGGCCTGGCTGATCCGCTCGATGGGGAGCCGCTGCACCTTGGTGCGGTGGCTGTAGCGGGAGATGCGGGCGGTGCCCGGGTCGATCACGTACTTGATGCCGGGGACGGTCAGCGAGGTCTCGGCGACGTTGGTGGCGAGCACGATCCGGCGGGTGGTGCCGGGGCCGGGCCGCTGGAACACCCGGTGCTGCTCGGCGTGCGAGAGTCGCGCGTACAGCGGCAGCACCTCGGTGAAACGGAGCTTCCGTTTGATCAGGGCGTCCGCGGTGTCGCGGATCTCGCGCTCGCCGGAGAGGAAGACCAGGACGTCGCCCGGCCCCTCGCCCTGGAGCTCGTCCACGGCGTCGCAGATGGCCGTGATCTGGTCCCGGTCGGCCTCCTCGGAGTCCTCCTCCAGGAGCGGCCGGTACCGCACCTCCACCGGGTAGGTCCGCCCGCTGACCTCGACGATCGGGGCGTCCCCGAAGTGCCGGGAGAAGCGCTCGGGGTCGATGGTGGCGGAGGTGATCACGACCTTGAGGTCGGGGCGCTTGGGCAGCAGCTGGGCCAGGTAGCCCAGCAGGAAGTCGATGTTGAGGGACCGCTCGTGGGCCTCGTCGATGATGATCGTGTCGTAGGCGCGCAGCTCGCGGTCGGTCTGGATCTCGGCGAGCAGGATGCCGTCGGTCATCAGCTTCACGAAGGTGGCGTCCTGGTCCACCTGGTCGGTGAAGCGGACCTTCCACCCGACGGTCGCGCCGATCTCCGACTTCAGCTCCTCGGCGATCCGCTCGGCGACGGTGCGGGCGGCGAGCCTGCGGGGCTGGGTGTGGCCGATCATGCCCCGGACGCCCCGACCCAGCTCCATGCAGATCTTGGGGATCTGCGTGGTCTTGCCGGAACCGGTCTCACCGGCGACGATCACGACCTGGTGGTCGCGTATCGCCTCGGCGATCTCGTCCTTCTTCCGGCTGACCGGGAGGGACTCGGGATAGGTGACCTCCGGCATCCGGGCGGCGCGCCGGGAGATCCGCTCGGCGGCCTTCGCGGCCTCCGCGGCGATCTCGTCGAGCACGGCCTGCCGGGCCTCGGGCTTGCGGATGCGGCGGGCGCCTTCGAGACGACGGCCGAGCCGGTGAGCGTCGCGGAGCGAGATCTCACCGAGCTGGGTCTGCAGGGCGGCGAAGGAAGTAGACATACCTGCTCGATGATCCCACCCCTGCCCTCCGTCCGGCGAACGCATTTGTGGGGCCACCCCGTAGCATTCCGGGACGACCTCAGACGAACCGGCCCTCCGGTCGCCGGATTTCGTAAGCCGTTCACAAGCTCTGGAGCCCTTACTTCATGCCCCGGTCCGTGAAGCCCCTGCTCATCTCGGCCGGCGTGGCCGTGGCCGCCGCCGCCCTCGCCCTGCTCTCCTACGCGGCCACGAAGCCCGAGGAGGCCGGCACGACGGTCCAGGGCGCCCCGCGGGGCCAGGGCCAGAGCTGGTCCGAGGCCGCCGACCCGAAGCTGCTGGCCCTGGCCCGCCGGGACCCGGCGGACGCCATGGCGGTGGGCCGCCCCGACGCCCCCGTGGTCCTCATCGAGTACGCCGACTACCAGTGCGGCTACTGCGCCAAGCACGCCCGCGACACCGCGCCCGCCCTCATCGAGAAGTACGTGAAGGACGGCACCCTGCGCATCGAGTGGCGCAACGCCACCATCTTCGGCGAGCAGTCCGAGGCCGCCGCCCGCGCCGCCTGGGCCGCCGGCCGCCAGGGCCGCTTCCAGCAGTTCCACGCCGCCGCCTACGCCGAGGGAGTCAAGGAGCAGGGCTTCGGCCCGGACCGCCTCAAGGCCCTCGCCGAGGAGGCCGGGGTGCCCGACCTGGACCGCTTCCTCAAGGACACGGACGGCCCCGAGGCCCGCGCGGCCCTGAAGAAGGACCAGGACGAGGCGGCCCGCATCGGGGTCCGCTCCACCCCCTCCTTCCTCATCAACGGCCACCCCGTCTCCGGGGCGCAGCCCCTGGAGTACTTCACGGCCGCCGTCAAGATGGCCGCCGACCGGCCCCGCACCCAGGGGTAGGGGGCCGCGATGCAGATCGGCTACCTCGCGGCCTTCCTCGGCGGGCTCCTCGCCCTCCTCAGCCCGTGCAGCGCCCTGCTGCTGCCCGCCTTCTTCGCCTACTCCGTGGACTCGGCCTCCCGGCTGCTGGCCCGGACCGGGATCTTCTACGCGGGCCTGGCCACCACCCTGGTGCCGCTCGGGGCCGCCGGCTCCCTCACGGGCCGCTTCTTCCACGGCCACCGCGACCAGCTGGTCCTGGCCGGGGGCTGGCTGATCATCGCGCTGGGCGCGGCCCAGGTGCTGGGCCTGGGCTTCGCCTCCCGGCGGATGGCGGAGCTGTCCGGCCGGATCCGCCCGGACACGGCCCTGTCGGTGTACGCGCTGGGCGCGGTGTACGGGCTGGCCGGGTTCTGCGCGGGCCCGATCCTCGGCAGCGTGCTGACCGTGGCCGCGGTCAGCGGGAACCCGGTCTACGGCGGGGTCCTGCTCGCCGTGTACGCCCTGGGGATGGCGGTTCCGCTGTTCGTGCTGGCGGTGCTGTGGGAGCGGTTCGGGCTGGGGAAGCGGCGCTGGCTGCGGGGCCGCGAGCTGGTCCTGGGGCGGCTGCGACTGCACACCACCTCGATGCTGTCGGGGCTGTTCTTCATCACGCTGGGCGTGCTGTTCCTCGTCTACGACGGGGCGGCCTCGCTGCCGGGGCTGTTGGACGTGGACGACAGCTTCGCCGTGGAGCAGCGGGTACGGGAGCTGGCGGACGGGGTCCCGGACTGGGCGCTGCTGGGCCTGGTGGCCGCGGGCGCCGCGACGGCCGGCCTGGTGCAGTGGCGGCGGTCGGGACGGGAGCCCGAGGAGGGCTGAGCCGTGCGGTCCCGCCCCCCCCCCGCGGGGCCCCCCCCCCCCCGCGGGGCCCCCCACCCCCGAACCCGCCCGCCGGGGGGGGGCCGCAGAAGATACCACGCG
>NZ_JBEOSD010000103.1:0-29283 GCF_040302735.1 Streptomyces sp. NPDC097619
CACGACACCTCCCGGAGACGGAGACGGAGACGGAGACGGAGACGGAGACGGAGACGGAGGCGGAGACGAGAGAGACGGAGACGGATCGGTCGGGGCCGGACATCCCGAGCACGGCGTAGACGATCTCGTCGGTCACGGCCCGCAGCACCGCGTGCTGCCCCTCCATGCCGGCGTACCGGGAGAAGTCGAGCGGCTCCCCGAAGCGGATGGTCACCCGGCGCAGCCGCGGCAGCTTCTGCCCGGGCGGCTGCACCTCGAAGGTGCCGACCATCGCGCAGGGCACCACCGGCACCCCCGCCCCCAGCGCCATCGCCGCCACTCCGACCTTGCCCTTGTACAGGCGGCCGTCGTGGGAGCGGGTGCCCTCCGGGTAGATCCCCAGCAGTTCCCCGCGGGAGAGCACGCCCAGGCCCTCCCGGATCGCGGCCTGCCCAGCCTCCCGGCCGCTGCGGTCCACCGGGATCTGTCCGGCGCTGCGGAAGAAGGCGGCCGTGAGCCGCCCCTTGACCCCCGGCCCCGTGAAGTACTCCGCCTTCGCCAGGAAGGTGATCCGGCGCTTGAGCACCGCGGGCATCAGGAAGTGGTCGGAGAAGGACAGGTGGTTCCCCGCGATGATCGCGGCGCCCTCCTCCGGGACGTGCTCCAGGCCCTCGATGCGCGGCCGGAACAGCAGCCGCAGCAGCGGCCCCAGGAGTACGTGCTTGAGCAACTGGTAGAACACGGGCGAAAGACCCCCTCGTCACCGCCGGACCTCGGCGCCCCCATGTTCCCAGGCCGCGCCCGCCCGGAACCCGCGAACGCCCCGGTAGGAACCCGGCACGATCCGGGCCCGGGCCCCGGCACGGACAGCGGCGCGACGGGCCGGGGGAGGGGCCGGCGGTCAGGCGTTCCGGGAGGCCACCATGCCCACGGTGAGGATCCCCAGCAGCACCCAGCCGAACCACAGCCAGCCGTTCGAGCCGAGCGCCACCGAGTAGGCGGACACCACCACCAGGCCACCGATGGTCAGACCGGCCATCGTCTTCACGGATCCGGGCATGAGCGTCCCCTTCCGGCGGTCCGGGGGGATCGGCTCCGCTCCGGACGGCGATCAGGTGGCCATCGTCCCGCCAAGCGGGCTCCGGCGCTACCGTCCGCGCCGGATCTTCGCATCCGGATCACGGCCTCGGGAGCCCCCGGAGGCCGGGGCGGGGGGATCCGTCCCCGCCGGGGCGGGGGCGCGGTTCAGCGGCTGCGGGCCTGGAGCGAGGCCAGGTAGGCGTTGTACTCCTCCAGCTCGCGGTCGCCGTTGCGGTCCGCGGCCCGGTCGGCCCGGCGCGCCGTGCGCTGCTCGGAGTGGTACCACTGGTAGATCAGCGCGATCAGCACCAGCACCGAGGGGATCTCGCTGAAGGCCCAGGCGATGCCGCCCGCCCACTGCTGGTCGTCCAGGGCGTCCACGCCCAGCGAAGCGGGCGGGTTCGCGTACGTGCCGATCAGCGGCTCGCTGGCCATCATCAGCGCGATGCCGAAGAAGGCGTGGAAGGGCATGCCGGCGAACAGCTCCAGCATCCGCATCACGTAGCCGGGCCGGTGCGGCCCCGGGTCCACGCCCATGATCGGCCAGAAGAAGACCAGGCCCACCATGAGGAAGTGGACCATCATCGCGATGTGCCCCGGCTTGCTGCCCATGAGGAAGTCGAAGAGCGGGGTGAAGTACAGGGCGTAGAGGCTCGCGATGAACATCGGGATCGTGAAGGCCGCGTGCGTGACGATCCGCATGTACCGGCTGTGCAGCAGCGCCAGCAGCAGCTCCCGGGGCCCCTTGCGGCCCCGCCCCGCGGGCGGCAGGGCCCGCAGCGCCAGCGTCATCGGCGCGCCGAGCAGCAGCAGGATGGGGGAGAGCATGCTGATGACCATGTGCTGCACCATGTGCACGCTGAACAGGACCATGCCGTAGTCGTTGAGCTTGGTGCACATCACCAGGGCCACGCTCAGCACGCCGGTGGTCCAGGCCGTGACCCGGCCCCAGGACCAGGTGTCGCCCCGGCGCCGCAGCCGCACCACTCCCCAGCCGTACAGGCCGAGCGCGAGCAGGCAGCCGACCAGGAAGAACGGGTCGAAGGAGAGCTCCAGCCCCCGCCCCAGCGTGAACGGCGGCAGATCCATGTCCATGTGGGTGCCGTGCCCGCTGTGATCCATGCGCTACTCCCTTGACCTTGGTGCCCCACCACAGTAATGGCGCCCCCGGACGCGATCGCGTCCGGGGGCGCCGGGGAGCACGGGGGAAACATCACACCGGCCGAACCGGCGGGTCTCCCGGGGGGCTCAGAGGACGGTCTGCGCCTCGTCGTAGCGCTCGGCGGGCACGGTCTTCAGGGTCTCCACGGCGGTGGCCAGCGGGACCATGCTGATGTCGGTGCCGCGCAGGGCGGTGAGCATCCCGAACTCGCCGCGGTGGGCGGCTTCCACGGCGTGCCAGCCGAAGCGGGTGGCGAGGACGCGGTCGTAGGCGGTGGGGGTGCCGCCGCGCTGCACGTGGCCGAGGATGACCGGGCGGGCCTCCTTGCCGAGGCGCCGCTCCAGCTCGACGGCGAGGATGTTGCCGATGCCCGCGAAGCGCTCGTGGCCGTAGACGTCCTTGCCGCCCTCCTGGAACTCCATCGTGCCCGGGAGCGGCTTGGCGCCCTCGGCGACGACGACGATCGCGAACCGCTTGCCCGCCTCGAAGCGGGCCCCGACGATCCGGGTCAGCTCGGTCACGTCGAAGGGGCGCTCCGGCACCACGATGGCGTGCGCGCCGGCGGCCATGCCCGAGTGCAGGGCGATCCATCCGGTGTGGCGACCCATCACCTCGACGACCATCACCCGCTGGTGGGACTCGGCGGTGGTCTTCAGCCGGTCCAGGGCCTCGGTGGCCACGCCGACGGCGGTGTCGAAGCCGAAGGTGACGTCCGTGGAGGCGATGTCGTTGTCGATGGTCTTCGGCACGCCGACGATCGGCAGGCCCGCCTCGGAGAGCAGGTGCGCCGCCTTGAGGGTGCCCTCGCCGCCGATCGGGATGATCGCGTCCAGGCCGAGGTCCGCCACGTGACCCCGGGCCCGCTCCACGCCGTCGCGCAGGTGCGCGGGCTGGACCCGGGAGGAGCCGAGGATGGTGCCGCCGCGGGCCAGGATGCCGGCCACGGCGTCCAGGTCGAGCTTGCGGTAGTCACACTCCAGCAGGCCCTTCCAACCGTCCTGGAAGCCGATCACCTCGTCGCCGTGGTCGACGACGGCGCGGTGCACGACGGAACGGATGACGGCGTTGAGGCCGGGGCAGTCGCCGCCGGAGGTGAGCACACCAATGCGCATGGCAGGAACCTTTGCAACGTGGGCCGACGACCGGACCACGTCGTCCGGTTGGAACTACCGCCACCCTACAAGCGCCGGCGGCGTGGACTGAACCATCCTCCACATGCTGGGCACGGCGCTTGGAGGAACGCCCGGCGAACGCGCGGCGGCCCGGCTCCCCCTCGTGGGGAGCCGGGCCGCACGGTGTGCCGCGGGGTGGGCGCGGGCTCAGGCGGGCTGCGTGGCCGCCGCGATCCGCTCGTTGCGCAGGGCGTCGAACCAGCGGTCGTCGGTGGGAGGCAGCGCGTTCACGTCGAGGGCCAGCTTCAGCAGCAGGTCCGCGATGTGCGGGTTGCGGGCCATCACGGGGCCGTGCATGTAGGTGCCGAACACCGTGTCGTTGTAGGCGCCTTCGGTGCCGTCCCCGGTGCCGTTGCCCCGACCCAGCCGGGTCCGCGCGAAGGGCTTGGCGGTCGGACCCAGGTGGGTGACGCCCTGGTGGTTCTCGAAGCCGGTCAGCTGGGGCAGGCCGAGCCGCGGGTCGATGTCCGCGAGGACGTCGCCCACGCAGCGCTCGCCGTCGCCGCGGACGGTCTCCACGTCGAGCAGGCCCAGGCCGGGCTGGCGCTGTCCCTGGTCGTTGACGAAGGCGTGGCCGAGGATCTGGTACCCGGCGCAGACCGAGAAGACGATGGCGCCGTTGGACACCGCCCGCTCCAGTCCGCCGTCCTGGGAGAGGCGTTCGGCGGCCAGCCGCTGGGGCCGGTCCTCGCCGCCGCCGATCAGGTAGATGTCCCCGGAGGTGGGGATCGGCTGGTCGCTGCGGACGTCCACGCGCTGGACGTCCAGGCCGCGCTGCCGGGCCCGGCGCTCCGTGACCAGCACGTTGCCCTGGTCGCCGTAGGTGCTCAGCAGGTCGGGGTAGACCCACACCAGACGCAGGCTGCTCTCACTCATTCGCGTTCGTCTCTTTCTGGCGGGTCAGTTGCCGACCGTGCGGCGCACGTCCTGGAAGGCGGTGTAGTTCGCGATCAGCTCGATCTGGCCGGGCGGGCAGAGCTGCACGGCCTCGTCGAGGGTGTCGCAGACGCGGAAGTCGAGCCCGGCCACCTCCAGGCGCACCGCGAGGTCCAGGCGACGGTCGCCGATCACGACGATGGGGTGCCCCGCCAGTCGCGGGTAGTCCACGTCCCACAGCCAGCTGGTGTCCGTGCCGTCGGCACCGCGGGCGTTGACGGAGAGGATCACCGGCGCGGGCGCCGGGTCGATGAGGGAAAACGTTTCGAGCCAGCCGGCCGGGTTCTTGGCCAGGAGCAGGCGCAGCTGGCGCCCCTGGTACTCCACCACGTCGTAGCGGCCGGCGACGGCCTGCACCTGGTACATGCGCTCCAGGGCCACCTGCGGGGGCACGCCGAAGACGGCGGCCACGGCGGCCGAGGTGGCGGCGTTGGCCTTGTTGGCGCGGCCGGGCAGCTGGAGGTGGATCGGCCAGGCCGAGCCGTGCGGGTCGAGGACGTGGTCGCCGCTGAGCACCCAGCTCGGGGTGGGGCGGCGGAAGCCGCACTCGCCGCAGAACCAGTCGTCACCGGGGCGCTGCATGACGCCACCGCAGGAGGGGCAGGACCAGGCGTCGTCCTTCCACTCCTGGCCCGCGGCCACCCACACCACGCTCTGCGAGGAGGAGGCCGACCACACGATCAGCGGGTCGTCGCAGTTGGCGATGACCACGGCCTTGGAGCCCTGCAGGCCCTCCCGCCACTTCTCGGCCAGCATGCGGGTCTCGGCGGCCCGGTCCAGCTGGTCGCGGGAGAGGTTCAGCAGGGCGATCGCCTTCGGGGTCACGTCCCGCGCGACCCCGGCGAGGTACTTCTCGTCCACCTCGATGACCCCGTACTTGGCGTCCGAGCCGCCCGCCAGGGCCGAGGTGATGCCCGCGGGCATGTTCGCCCCGAGGGCGTTCGACACCACCGGCCCGCTGGCCCGCAGGGCCTCCGCGATCAGCCGGGTCGTCGTGGTCTTGCCGTTGGTCGCGGAGACCAGGACGACATCCAGGTGCTGTGCCAGCCGTCCCAGCAGATCGGGGTCGAGCTTGAGCGCGACCTTGCCCCCGATCACCGATCCGCTTCCGCGCCCCGCGGCCCGCGACACCGCCGCCGCGGCCTTGCCCGCCGTCACGGCCAGCTTGGCCCGCGGCGAAAGCGGCTCCGTGTTGCCTGCCATCGTCCCTGTTCCTCCTTGCGTCGGTCCGGGCTCAGCCTATCCAGAACCGGCCGGGGCCCTGACCGCGGCGCCGCCGGTGGCCCCGGCCGGTGCTGCGGTTTTCCTCATATCTTCGCCCGACGTACCCTTACGGCCATGCCCAAGCGCCCCATCCCCGGCAGTTCCGGACTCGTCCGCACCATGACCCTGCTGGGCGATCCGGTGCTGCACGCGCCCTGCGCGGAGGTCACCGCGTTCGGCCCGGAGCTGGCCCGGCTGGTGGAGGACATGTTCGCCACCATGTACGCGGCCGAGGGCGTGGGGCTGGCCGCGAACCAGATCGGGGTCGGGAAGCGGGTGTTCGTCTACGACTGCCCCGACGACGAGGACGTGCGCCACGTGGGGCACGTGGTGAACCCGCGCCTCGTCGAGGCCGACGGGGTCGAGGTCCGCGGTCCCGAGGGCTGTCTCTCGCTGCCCGGCCTGGAGGCCGGCACGGACCGGTTCGACCACGCGGTGGTCGAGGGGGTCACCGTCGAGGGGGCACCGGTGCGGATCGAGGGCACCGGCTTCTTCGCGCGCTGCCTCCAGCACGAGTGCGACCACCTCGACGGCACCGTCTACGCGGACCGGGTCACCGGCATGCGGTCCCGACGGCTCCGGCGGGCCATCCGCAAGGCCCCCTGGCACCGTCCCTCCGCCTGACGCCGCCCGGGGACCCGCCCCGCCCCGTCCCGCCCGGCGGGACGGGGCGCCGGAGCCGGGTGCGGGGCTCAGAAGCCGGGCCCGCCGGCCCGGTCCCCGGCCGTGGCCAGGCGGCCCCAGAGCAGGTCGGTGAGGGCGGAGACCAGCCGGGCGCGGTCGAGGGGCCGCTCGCCGAGCCACCAATCGCCCGCGGCGTGCATCATCCCGACGATCCCGTGCCCCCAGACCCGGGCCAGTTCCGCGCCCTCCGGGCCCAGGTCCACCCGCTCCTCGATCACCTTGGCCAGCTCCTCGCCGAGCCGGCGCAGCAGGGGTACGGAGTGCTGCCCGGTGTCGAAGTCGCGGCCGGAGGCCGAGGAGTCCTCGGCGGGGTGCATCAGGAAGCGGTAGACCTGCGGGCGGGCCTCGATGGCGACGAGGTAGGTGTCGAGGGTGGCCTCGACGCGGCTGCGGCGTTCGGCCGGGGCGTCGAGGGCGGCGCGCAGGGAGTCGAGGAGGGCGTCGGTGTGGCGGACCGCCAGGGCCTGGTACAGCCCGGCCTTGTCCCCGAAGTGGCGGTAGAGGATGGGCTTGGTGATGCCCGCCTCGGCCGCGATCGCGTTCATGGACGCCTTGGGGCCCTCGCGGAGGACGACCCGGTCGGCGGCTTCGAGGAGCTCGCGGCGCCTGCGCTCGGCCGTTCCGGGGCGGCCGTCCTGCTGCGTGGTGTCCATTGGGTGTCTTCTCCCCGCCCTTGTGAATCGCGTGACGCACACGCAACGTAACACCCCGGCGCCCCGCGTGATCGGACCGGCGGTGGCGTTGACATTGCTACTGGCGAGTAACAGACTGGCCCCCTCGATCAGGTTACCGCAGGTAACGCACGTCTTGGAGGGGTCATGGCGGAATTCACCATGGAGCTGAGCGAAGACCAGAAGCAGGTGCGCGACTGGATCCACGGATTCTCCGCCGAGGTCATCCGCCCCGCCGCCGCCGAATGGGACGAGCGCGAGGAGACCCCTTGGCCCGTCATCCAGGAGGCCGCCAAGGTCGGCATCTACTCCCTCGACTTCTACGCCCAGCAGTTCTTCGACCCGACCGGCCTCGGCATCCCGATGGCCATGGAGGAGCTGTTCTGGGGGGACGCGGGCATCGCCCTGTCCATCGTCGGCACCGGACTCGCGGCCATCGGCGTCGTCGCCAACGGCACCGAGGAGCAGATCGGCACCTGGATCCCGCAGATGTACGGGACCCCCGACGACGTCAAGGTGGCGGCCTTCTGCTCCTCCGAGCCCGACGCGGGCTCCGACGTGGGCGCGATGCGCACCCGCGCCGTGTACGACCGGGCGAAGGACGAGTGGGTGCTCAACGGCACCAAGACCTGGGCCACCAACGGCGGCATCGCCAACGTCCACATCGTGGTGGCCGTGGTCGACCCCGAGCTGGGCACCAAGGGCCACGCCTCCTTCATCATCCCGCCCGGCACCCCCGGCCTGGCCCAGGGGCAGAAGTTCAAGAAGCACGGGATCCGGGCCTCGCACACCGCCGAGGTGATCCTGGAGGACGTCCGGATCCCCGGCTCCTGCCTCCTCGGCGGCAAGGACAAGCTGGACGAGCGGCTGGCCCGGGCCCGCGAGCGCGCGGCGGCGGGCGGCGGCGAGCGCGTGAAGAACGCCGCCATGGCCACCTTCGAGGCCTCCCGCCCGGCCGTCGGCGCCATGGCCGTGGGCACCGCCCGGGCCGCCTACGAGGTCGCCCTCGACTACGCGCGGACCCGTACCCAGTTCGGCCGTCCGATCATCGACAACCAGGGCGTGGCCTTCCAGCTCGCCGACATGCGGACCAAGATCGACGCGGCCCGGCTGCTGGTCTGGCGCGCCTCCTGGATGGCCGTCTCGGGCAAGCCCTTCACCTCAGCCGAGGGCTCCATGTCCAAGCTGTACGCGAGCGAGGTCGCCAAGGAGGTCACCGCCCAGGCCGTGCAGATCCTCGGCGGCAACGGCTTCACCCGCGAGTACCCCGTGGAGCGCATGCACCGGGACAGCGCGATCTACACGATCTTCGAGGGGACCAGCGAGATCCAGCGCCTGGTCATCGCCCGCACCCTGGCCGGCGTCCCCATCCGCTGACCCCGCCCGCCGAGCGGACCCCGAGGCCCCGCCCGCGCGTCGGACGGGGCCTCAGGGCGTGCGCAGCAGGGTGGTCAGGGCGCGGCCGAAGACGGCGCGCCCGGCGCCGGCCAGGAGCGGATCGCCGGCGCGCGGGACCCCCCGGACCCGAAGCTCCTCGTGCCACTCCACCACGCAGCCCCCGGTGACCGGCAGGACGCCGATCTCCGCCCAGCCCGTGACCCACCGCCCCCGCTTCTCCAACCGCACCAGCCCGGCCGCCGCGCCGGCCGCGTCCCCGGCAGGGGGCCGCCAGACCGTCACCTCCATCGGGTCGTCGAAGACCGCCGGGCCGAGTCCGGTGCGGGCCGTGAAACGGCTCCCCGGCCCGGTCGGAGGGGGTGTGAGCAGGACGGTACGGGTCAGCGGGACCAGGGCGCCGTGCCGCTCCCAGTCGGTCACGCACCGCCACGCCCCGGACGCCGTCAGCGGACTGGTCCGCACGATTCGGATGAAGGCCATTCACAGAGGGTAAAACCACTTCCCGGTCCGTGAGATGCAGCACGAATACGGGTTCCCTTGCCCCCGCTTGATCAGTAATACTTCCCGCCACCGTGGAAGGCGGCGCGCCGCGATGACCACCGGCCCAGTGCCTCCACAACCGTGAGGAGGTGCGCCATGTGTACCCACCAGCCCCCGTGCCCGTCCGCCGACAGCGCCGACCGCGACGCCGCCCGGACCGTGGCCTTCCACCCCGAGCAGGGCTGGAGCCTGCTCTGCAACGGAGTGGTGCTCTTCGACGACACCGGGGAACTGCTCCCCGACGGCCGGGCCGTGCAGTCCCGCCGGCCCGCAGCGGCCGCGGTCTAGGCCCGTACTCCTGAGGAGGCTGATTCCGATGCAGCAGATCCGCATCCGCAAGCCCGCCCCGAAGCCCGCCCCCCGCGACCTGGACCTGCGCACCCCGTCGGGCAGAACCCTCCCGTACTGACGGGAGTCCGCGCCCCGCCGGACCGCGCGCACGCGGCGGTCCGGCGGGATCAGGGCGCCGGTTCCGCGACGCCCGCCCGGAAGGCGCGTTCGAAGGCCGCGTCCCCGATGGCCGCCCGGGCCCGCCGTTCCCCGCCGTCGCGGAGGGCGGTCAGCGAGGGGGAGCCCATCTGGGGCCGCCCCACCGTGCGCCACACCGCCGCGCCCGTGCCCAGCAGGCGCGCGGCCAGTTCCCCGTCGCCCTGCGCGGCGACGGCGGCGGCGAGCAGGTCCAGGCCGATGGCGATGCCGAAGCTGTCGTCCAGCAGCCGTTTGCCGGACAGCATGGACCGCACGTGCCGGTCGGCGTCCCCGGGCCGGCCCGCGCCCAGCGCCGCCACGGCCAGGACGTAGTCGGCGTAGGCCCGCAGCCAGGTTTCCCCGAGCCGGGCGCAGGCGGCCCGCAGCTCGGCGGCCTCCTCCGTGGCCTCCTCGTGGCGGCCCAGGTCGCACAGGGCGTAGGCGGTGGCCAGGCGGCAGAGGAGGCGGCCCGCCCCGTCCTCGTCGGCCCCGCCGACGGGCGCCGCGGAGACCTCCAGGGCGCGGGCGGGTTCCCCGGGCATCAGGACCGACACGGCGAGGACGTAGGAGCAGCGGGCGGCGAGCTCGGGGTCGGCGAGGCTGGCGGCCTGGGCTGCAGCGGCCCGGCCTCGGTCGAGGGCGGTGGCGAAGTCGCCCTGGAGCATGGCCACGGTGCCGAGGGTCCAGAGGGCCTGGGCGTGGGCCGGGCCGGGCTCGGGGGCGGTGGTCAGGGCGCGTTCGAGGAATCCGCGGCCCTCGCGGAGGCGGCCGCAGCAGATCCAGAAGAACCAGAGGTCGCCCGCCAGTTCCAGGGCGGTGCGGGGGTCGGTGTCGAGCAGGTGTTCCAGGGCGGCGCGCAGTTCGGTGTGCTCGTCCGTCAGGCGCCTTTGCCAGTGAACCTGTTCGGGTCCGAGCCAGCCCCGTCCGGCCTCGCGGGCCAGGGCGGCGTACCAGTGGGCGTGCCGGTCGGCGGTGCGCTCCTCCTCGCCGAGTTCGGCCAGCCAGGCGCGGCCGTACTCGCGGATGGTGTCGAGCATGCGGTAGCGCTCCCGGGTCCGTTCCACGGTGCGGCGGACCACGGACTTGCCGACGAGGCCGGTGAGCACCCGCTGCACCTGGGAGGCGGGCAGCGGGCCGCCCGCGCAGACGGCGCGGGCGGCGGCGAGGGTGAACTCCCCGGCGAACACCGACAGGCGGGCCCACAGGAGCCTTTCGAGGGGTTCGCAGAGTTCGTGGCTCCAGCCGATGGCGGTGCGCATGGTGCGGTGGCGGGGGAGCCGGGCGGAGCGGGTGTCGGTGAGCAGGTCGAAGCGGGCGCCGAGCCGGTCGGCCACCTCTTCGAGGGTCCACAGGCGCAGTCGGGCGCCGGCCAGTTCGAGGGCGAGGGGGATGCCGTCGAGGCGGCGGCAGACCTCGACGGCGGTGGCGGTGCGGCCGGGGTCGGCGAAGGCGGCGGCGGCCCGGGGGCCGGCGGCGAGGGCCCGGGCGCGGAAGAGGGCGAGGGCGTCGCTGTCGGGTCCGGCGACGGGGAGCGGGCGGACCTCGGTGACCCACTCGGCGGTGGCGCCGAGGGGTTGCCGGCTGGTGACGACCACCGTCAGTTCCGGTGCGGACTGGAGGAGTTCGGCGACCAGGTGGCGGCAGCGGTCCACCAGGTGTTCGCAGGTGTCGAGGACCAGGAGGAGCCGTTTGTCGCGGACCCAGGCGCACAGCTCCTCGTCCGAGGTGAGGAGGCTCTGCTCGGCGAGGCCCAGGGTGTGGGCGACGGTGGTGGAGAGGAGCCCGGGGTCGCGCAGCGGGGAGAGCTCCACCCACCAGGTGCCGTCGGGGTAGGAGGGTCGGGCGCGGTGGGCGGCCCGGAGGGCGAGCCGGGACTTGCCGACCCCGCCCGCTCCGGTCAGCGTGATCAGGCGGCGGTCCCTCAGCAGGGCGGCCAGCCGGTCGAGTTCGGCACCACGGCCCACAAAGCTTGCCGTCTCGGACGGCAGATTCCCCAGCACGGCGACAGATTCTGTCCCAGTGCCCCCGGCGGGCAAGCCCCGGTGATCATTGTTGATCGAATAGTCACCGAACCTTCCGCCGGCGGACCGACCGGAATTCCCCTAGCCTGCGAGTCTGACCGTGCGCTCCGCGGAGAAGGAGCCCCAGTTGCCGTCGGGCAGCCGGGCGCGCAGTTTCAGGCGCCAGACGGTCCCGGCGGGTTCGGCGACGGTGAGCCGGTAGACGGCCCGGCCGGTGGGCACGGCCCCCTTGCCCCACTGCACGACGGTGGTCATCCGGCCGTTGACGAAGAGCTGGTATTCGCCCACGGGGCGGCCGGTGTCGGGGGCGTTCCAGGAGAGTTCGAGGGTGCCGGGCGCGGCCGTGGCCCGGAAGTCGGCGGGTGAGGTGGCGGCGCCGTCCCCGGAGCCCCGCGGGGTGGTGACGTCGGCGGCGGGGCTGTCGGGGGAGGAGTTGTCGGCGCGGTCCCGGGCCCGGACGGTGAAGGTGTAGACGGTGTCGGGGCGCAGCCCGGTGACGGTGGTCGTGGTGGTGAGGCCGTCCACGGTGTGGATGCGGGCGCCGCCCTGGTAGACGTCGTAGGCCGTGACCCCGGTGTCGTCGGTGACGGGGGTCCAGCCGAGCGAGGCGGTGCGCGGGCCGGTCGGCCGGGCGGTGAGCCGGGCCGGGGTGCCGGGCGGGCGGCGGTCCTCGGGGGCCGCGGCGGGCATGGTGACGCGGGCGGCGGGGGCGAGGGCGGAGAGGTTCCCGGCTGCGTCCCGGGCGCGGACGGAGAAGGAGTACGCCCGCTGCGGGGTGAGGCCGGCGATGTCGGTCATGTGCTTCTCGGCGGGCAGGTCCCGGACGGGTTGCCCGTCCCGGAAGACCTGGTAGCCGGTGACCCCGTCGGCGGGGCGGGCCTGGTCCCACATCACGTGCACGGAGCCGGAGCTGCCGGCCTGGGCGGTGAGCCCGGCCGGGGCGGGCGGCGGTTCGGTGTCGGGTCCGGTCCCGGAACAGCCCGCCAGCAGGCAGGCGGCCAGTACGGCCGGTACGGCCTGACTCGCGGGGCGTCGCACGGTCCCCCCTGTGGGGTCGCAGTGGGCACGTCAAAGGTCTAGACATATATGTCACGGGTGCGGGGGTGTCATCAAGGGTCGGGGACCGGTCCGCGCCGAGCCGTCCGGGTTTGCGTGAGGGATGCCCTATGCGTCGATGAACGCCCTGTGTCAGGACGTGACCGATACGTACGGTTTAATTGCAAGCGATTCGCAAAAACTTTTGATCATCACGCAGCAGCAGACATCACAACGTGTCACGAGCAGTACAGAGGTGTGCACAGCATGACGGCCCGATCGGCCCGGCGCCTGGCCGCGACCGCCCTGGCAGCCGCCCTCGCCCTGAGCGCGGCGGCCTGTTCCCGGCCCGCCGACGGCGGCGCCTCCACGGCGGCCGGCGCCGCCGACTCCGTCGTGGTCGGCATGGCCAACGAGCCCGAGACCCTCAGCCCGCTCCTGGGCTACGGCAAGGACGGCAACTCCAAGATCTTCGACGGACTGCTCACCCACGACGCCGACATGAAGCTGCGTCCCGCCCTCGCCACGACCCTCCCCACGGTCTCCGCCGACGGGCTCACCTACACCTTCACCCTCCGCCCCGGCGTGAAGTTCAGCGACGGCACCCCCTTCACCGCCGAGGACGTGGTCTTCACCTACCGCACCATCCTCGACCCGAAGACGAACAACCCCTCCAAGAGCGAGCTCGACGCCGTCGGGAGCGTCGTCCGCAAGGGCACCGACCAGGTCGTCTTCACCCTGAAGTACCCCTACGCCCCGTTCGCCGAGCGCACCGTCCTGCCCATCGCCCCGAAGCACCTCGCGGGCACCCAGGACGTCAACACCGGCCCCTTCACCACGGCACCCGTGGGCACCGGGCCCTACGTCCTCACCCGCTGGTCCAAGGGCGAGAAGCTCAGCTTCACCGCGAACCCCCACTACTGGGGCGGCGCCCCCACGGTGAAGAAGTTCACCATGGCCGTCATCAAGGACGACGACGTCCGCGCCACCCGGCTGCGCGCCGGCGAGCTCGACGGCGCCATCCTGCCGCCCAACCTGGCGCGCGGCTTCGGCAAGGGACAGGGCCGCACCGTCCTCGCCGCCAAGTCCTTCGACTACCGCAACGTCACCCTGCCCACCCACCACCGGGTGACCGGCGACCTCGCGGTGCGCCGCGCCCTCGACCTCGCCGTGGACCGCCGGGCCATGGTCGACGGCATCCTCGAAGGCGCCGGCAAGCCCGCCTACGGGCCGGTCCCCACCGACAGCCCCTGGTTCACCGCCGGCACCGAGCGCCGCCACGACCTCCCGGCCGCCCGCGGCATCCTCGACGCCGCGGGCTGGAAGCCCGGACCCGACGGCATCCGGGTCCGCGACGGCGTCCGCGCCTCCTTCACGCTCTGGTACACCACCGGCGACAAGCTGCGCCAGGACCACGCCCTCGCCTTCGCCTCCGACGCCCGCAAGGCGGGCATCGAGGTCCGCACCGAGGCCGGCACCTGGGAGGTCATCGAGCCCCGGATGAAGACCGAGGCCGTCCTCGCCGGCGGCGGCTCCCCGGCCGACCCCGACTTCGACCAGTACCTGCTGCTGAACTCCGCCCTCGGCGGCGACGGCTTCAACAACATGGCCCGGTACGACAACCCCGCCGTGGACCGGGCCCTCGACGCGGCCCGCCGCAGCGGCGACCACGCCGTCCGCAAGGCCGCCTACGACACCGTCCAGCGTGAGCTCGTCAAGAACCCCGGCTACGTCTTCCTCACCCACATCGACCACCTCTACGTGGTCTCCGACCGCCGCCCGGGCCTCACCACCCAGGTCGAGCCGCACGACCACGGCCTCGGCTCCGGCCCCTGGTGGAACGTGGAGAAGTGGCAGCCGGCGAAGTGAGCCGGTCCCTGCCCTGGGGCTCGATGGCCCGGATGGCCGGGCGGCGGACCCTGTCCGCCGCCCCCGTCCTCCTGGCGGTCACCTTCGGCGTGTTCGCCGTCGCCGAACTCTCCCCCTTCGACCCGGTCAAGGCCTACGCCGGCACGGCCGGACTCACCGCCACGCAGCAGGAACTCGACCAGCTGCGCGCCAACCTCGGCGCCGACCTCCCCCTGATCGGCCGCTGGTGGGACTGGCTGACCTCGGCCGTCACCGGCGACCTCGGCACCTCCACCGTCTTCCGCGGGCCCGTGTCCGACGTGATCAGCGAACGCCTCGGCTGGTCCGTGCTCTTGGCCGGCACCGCCTTCGCCCTCGCCGTCCTCCTCGGCACCGCGCTCGGCGTGCTCGCCGCCCGCCGCCCGGGGAGCCTCCCGGACCGCGCCCTCAGCGCCGGCGCCTACACCCTCGAAGCCGCCCCCGCCTTCTGGCTGGGCCTGCTCGCCGTCTGGTTCTTCTCCGTCCGCCTCGGCGTGCTGCCGGCGGGCGGCCTCACCGACCCGGGCACCGACACCGTCACCGCCGACCAGGTCCTCCGCCACCTGGCCCTGCCGGCCCTGGTGCTCGGACTCTCCCAGCTCCCCTGGTTCTTCCTGTACGTCCGCCAAGGCGTGACCGACGCCCTCGCCCAGGACCCCGTCCGCGGAGCCCGCGCCCGCGGCCTGTCCGAACGCACCGTCCTCCTCGGGCACGCCCTGCGCTCCGGACTCCTGCCGGTCCTCACCCTGATCGGCTCCCGGGTCCCCGAACTCATCACCGGGGCCCTGCTCGTCGAGACCGTGTTCAGCTGGCCCGGCATCGCCGCCGCCACCGTCGAGGCCGCCACCTCCGTGGACTTCTCCCTCCTGGCCGCCCTCACCGTGCTGGCCACCGCCGCCGTCCTCGCCGGGAACCTCCTCTCCGACCTGCTGTACGGACTGGCCGACCCCCGGGTGGGCTTCGATGGCTGACGCACCCCCGCGCGGGACCGCCGAGGTCGCCGGGACCTCCCCCACGGAGCGCGCCGCGGCGCCCGACACGAGGCCCGATCCGCAGGACGGGATCCACTGGCGGGCCCGCGGGCGCGCCACCCGCTCGGCCCGCACCCTCCGCGTGCGCACCAGCGCCGCCGTCGTCGCGGTCCTGGTCCTCGCCGTGCTCCTGGTCCCGGCCCTGGCCACGGCCACCCCCGACCAGCAGTCCGTGGACCTCGCCGCCCGGCTCCTGCCGCCTTCCTGGCAGCACCCCTTCGGCACCGACGAACTCGGCCGCGACCTCCTGGTGCGCTGCGTCCACGGACTGCGGGTGTCCCTCCTCGTCGGGGTGGTCGCCGCCCTCGTCGCCACCCTCGTGGGCACCGCCGTCGGCGCCGCCGCCGGAGCTCTCGGCGGTCGCGCCGACCGCCTCCTGATGCGCCTCGTCGACGGCGTCTCCTCCGTACCGCACCTGCTCCTCGGCATCTTCGTGGTGGCCATGTTCCGCCCCGGGATCTGGCCCGTGATCGCCTCCGTCGCCGTCACCCACTGGCTCTCCACCGCCCGCATCGTCCGCGCCGAAGTGCTCTCCCTGCGCGGCCGCCCCTACATCGACGCCGCCGTCTCCGGCGGCTCCTCCCGGCTCCGCACCACCGTGCGCCACCTGCTCCCCGGCGTCCTCCCGCAGGCCGGCCTCGCCGCCGTCCTGATGGTCCCGCACGCCATGTGGCACGAATCGGCCCTGTCCTTCCTCGGCCTCGGCCTCCCCGCGCACCAGGCCAGCCTCGGCACCCTGGTGCAGAACGGCCGCGGCTCCCTCCTCGCGGGCGACTGGTGGCCCACCCTCTTCCCCGGCCTCCTCCTGATCGTCCCCACCCTCGCCCTCGCCGGACTCGCCGGCGCCTGGCGGGACCGCCTCGACCCCCGCACCCGCTCGGAGCTGACCCTGTGAGCCCCGCACCCGCGCCCACCGCCGCCCCCGGCCCCCCGGAGCCCGCGGCGGCCGAGGCCCCCGCCACGCCCGTGCTGCGGGTCCGCGACCTCTCCGTCCGCTTCCGGATGCGCGCCGGACGGTACGTCGAAGCCGTCACCGACGCCGCCTTCGACCTCGCCCCCGGGGAATGCCTCGTACTCGTCGGCGAGAGCGGCTGCGGCAAGTCCGTCCTGGCCTCCGCCCTCCTCGGACTGCTCCCCGGCAACGCCGAGACCGCCGGCTCGGCCCTCCTCGACGACGGCCTCGACCTCCTGGCCGCCGCCGAACCCACCCTCGCCCGGACCGTGCGCGGCCGCCGCGTCGGCCTCGTCCCGCAGAGCCCCGCCGCCCACCTCACCCCGGTCCGCACCGTCCGCGCGCACCTCGCCGAGACCGTCCGCGCCCTGACCCGCACCTCCCGCGCCGCCCTCCCCGAGGCCGTCGGCGCCGCCGCGGACCGGGCCGCCTTCCCCCGCACCCACCTCGACCGCCACCCCCACGAACTCTCCGGCGGCCTCGCCCAACGCGCCGCCACGGCCCTGGCCCTCGTCGGCGGAGCCCCGCTCCTCCTCGCCGACGAACCCACCACCGGACTCGACCGCGAACTCGTCGAGCGCACCGTCGACGAACTCCGCGCCCACACCCGCGACGGCCGCGCCCTGCTGATGATCACCCACGATCTGGCTGCCGCCGCCCGCATCGCCGACACCGTCGCCGTCATGTACGCCGGACGCCTCGTGGAACTGACCCCCGCCCGGGAGTTCTTCGGCACCCCCGGCCCCCGCCACCCCTACGCCCGCGGCCTCCTCGCCGCCCTGCCCGAGCGGGAGTTCACCCCGCTGCCCGGCAGCCCGCCCGCACTCGGCGACCTGCCGCCCGGCTGCGCCTTCGCCGCCCGCTGCCCCGCCGTCGGACCCGCCTGCGCCGAACGACCCGCCTTCACCGACGGCCTCGCCTGCCACCACCCGGACGGTCCCGACCCGCGCCTCCCGGAGCCCGCCCGTGCTTGAACTCCGCTCCGTCACCGCCGGATACCGGCCCGGCGCCCCCGTCTTCACCGACCTCGACCTCACCCTGGAACCCGGCACCTCCACCGGGCTCCTCGGACCGAGCGGCTGCGGCAAGTCCACCCTGGCCCGGGTCGCCGCCCTGCTGCACCGGCCGGACCGAGGCGCCCTCGTCCTCGACGGCACCCCCGTCACCGCCTGGCGGCACCGCGCCCCGCGCGCGCAACGCACCGCCGTCGGCGTGCTGTTCCAGCAGCCCCGGGCCGCCGCCGACCCCCGGCTCCGGCTCCGCGACCTCATCGCCGAACCCCTCCGCGCCACCGGACGCCGCACCGAGGCCGCGACGGCCGTCCCCGCCCTCGCCGAGCGCGTCGGCCTCGGCCCCGACCTCCTCACCCGCCGACCCCACGAGGTCAGCGACGGACAGCTGCAACGCGCCTGCCTGGCCCGCGCCCTGGTGCTCCGGCCCCGCTGGCTGGTCTGCGACGAGATGACCGCCATGCTCGACGCCTCCACCACCGCGGCCCTGGTCGCCGTCGTCGAGGAGTACCGGGCCGACACCGGCGCCGGACTGCTCGCCGTCGGCCACGACCGGATCCTGCTGGACCGCTGGTGCGACCTGACCGTCCACTGGAACGAGCTCACGGCCCCCACGCCCCCGGCCGGCTGACCCACGGCCCGCCGGGCCGCTCGCAGCCGCCCCATCCGCACGGGCCTGGACTCTTCGCGCCCCGGCTCCTACCGTCGGGCGCCCGACGGGTCCGCCCGCCCGGGAACCGGAGGGAGGTCCGGCGATGCCGCGCAGGACCGTGCACTGTGCGGTGGCCCCGCTGCTCCTGGCCGCGGCGGTCCTCTACGGACCGCCGGCCGGCCCCCCGGGCGCGGACGGGAGCATCCCCCGCACCCCGGGCCACCGCCTGGTCGCCGCCTACGAGGGCGCTCCCGCCGTGCCCGCCCCGCTGCCCGGGGCCGCCCCGCCCCGACACCCCCACCTCGCGCCCGCGGGCCGCAGCGGCATGCACGCGGACGCCGGGGGCAGCGCCGCCTCGCCCTGGTCCGGCCCGCTGGGACGCAACCCACGGGTCACCACCCGACGGATCGCCGCCCTCGGCGGGGAGTGCGCCACCGTCACCTTCGACTCCGGGGGCCGCCTGGTCACCGTCTGCGGCACCCTCGCGGGCTTCCGCCTGCTCCTCCTGGACCCCCGGACCCTCGCCACGCTGGCCGAACACCGGCTCCCGCAGCGCCCGTCCACCGTGTCCGCCCTCACCGCCCTGGACCCCTCCCGGATCCTCAAGGACACCTCCGGTGGCGCCTACTTCCACCTCGACCACCGCGACCGCGCCGTACTCGCCGACTCCCGCGGACACCTCCTGCGCCTGGCCCACTCCCGGGACGCCCGCGGGCGCTGGCGGTTCACCACCGAGGACGACTGGGACCTCACCGGACACGTCCCGCACGACTGCCCGCGCTGGACCGACCCGCGCCCGGCCGGCACCTGCGACCCCGTCACCTCGGTCATGCCCGACTGGGCCGGGCTGCTCTGGTGGGTGACCCGCCGGGGCCGGATCGGGACCGTGGATCCGGCCGACGGCGCGGTCCGCTCGGTCCGACTGCCGGGGGAGGAGATCCAGAACTCCTTCTCCGTGGCCCGGGACGGCGTCTCGATCGTCTCCGACCACGCCCTGTACTCCTTCGCAGCCGACCCCGACGGCACCCCGCGGATCCGCTGGCGGGAGCCGTACGACCGGGGTTCCGGCACCAAGCCCGGTTCGGTGAACCAGGGGTCGGGCACCACCCCCGACCTGTTCGGCGAAGGCCCGGGCGGGAGCGGGAGCGGCGGCGGTGGCTACGTGGCGATCACGGACAACGCGGACGACCGGATGAACCTCCTCGTCTTCCGGCGCGGCCCGGACGTGCCGGCCGGGCGTCGACTGGTCTGCCGGGTGCCGCTGTTCCGGTCCGGTGCCTCCACCACCGACAACTCCGCCGTCACCTGGGGGCGCAGCCTCGTGGTGGAGAACAACTACGGCTACGAGAACCCGGCCGGGGTGCTGTTCGGCCGGAGCGTGCCCGGCGGCGCGACCCGGGTGGACGTTCGGGCCGACGGCAGTGGCTGCGACACCGTCTGGGAGAGCCCGGTGCGCTCGCCCTCCACGGTGCCCAAGTTGTCCGTCGGCAACGGCCTCCTCTACTTCTACGAGAAGCCCCCCAACCGGTGGGGCATCGACGCCTGGTACCTGACGGCGGTGGACTTCCGCACCGGACAGCGTCGTTGGCGGGTGCTGACCGGCACCGGACCCGGCTACGACAACAACTGGGCGCCCGTCACGCTCGGCCCGGACGGCACCGCCTACGTCGGCGTCCTCAACGGCATCCTCGCGGTCCGCGACGGGGACCGACCGGCCGGCCCGTCCCGGCCGCCCCTCCTCAGGACTCCGGCCGGCCGGTGGCCAGGGCCGTCACCTGGGCGGTGACCAGGTCCAGGATCTCGGGGGCGGCCGTGTCCCCGCCACGGGCCAGCGCGTGCAGGGTGAGGCCGTCGGTCACGGCCGCCAGGTACTCCGCGAGGACGGGCACCGGCACGGCCGGGACGAATCCCGTGTGCTCGCCGAGCTGCTCGATGAGCTCGCGGTAGGCGTCGGCGTACAGCCCGTACTGACGGTGCGCCAGGTGGGCGGAGCCGGGCTCGCGCAGGGCGTACTGGGTGAGTTCGTAGGTGAGCATGTGCTGCCCGGGGTGTGCGACGACGTGGTCCCAGTACGCCTGGAAGCCGGCCCGGACGGTCTCCCCGAGGGTGGCCCGGGGCCGCAGGACCTCCTTCACCATGGCCACGTACCGGTCGGTGATGAGCGCGATCACCGCCTCCAACAGGGCCTGCTTGGAGTCGAAGCAATAGTGGAAGACGCTGAGCGAGACGCCCGCCTCGGCGGAGACCGAGCGGGTGGTGGTGCGGGCCACCCCGTCCCGCGCCATCACGCGGACCGCCGCCTCGGTGAGCTGGCGCCGGCGCTCGGCCGACGGCATCCGTGCCATGGTGATTCCCCGTTCCCGTGCTGTCCGTTCCGTGCCGCGTGCCGTGAACCCGTCCCCGCTGCCCGTAAGAGTGCCCGAGACCCGGGCCGAGGAGGGTCCCCGGCCCCCGCCGTGTCGCCGGGAACGCCGCCGGGCCGGCCGGATCGCGGTGCTGATCCGGCCGGCCCGGCCCTGTGCGTCCGGTCGGCTCAGCCGCTGTAGACGCCCACCTCGTGCAGGGAGTAGCCCCACTGGGTGCCGCGTTGGACCCCCACGATCCGGAGGTGCCGGGCGGTCACCCCGTCGAAGCGGGCGGTGTCCAGGCCACCGTCCCCGGTGCTCGTGCTCCAGACGGTCCGCCACTCGGAGCCGTCGTCGGAGACCTCGATCCGGTACGCCTTGCCGTAGGCCGCCTCCCAGTCGAGGGTGACCCGCTTGACCAGGGAGGGGGAGCCCAGGTCGATGCGCAGCCACTGGTTGTCGTTCCACTCGCTGGCCCACCGGGTGCCGCGGTCGCCGTCCACGGCCCGCCCGGGGGCGAAGCTCTCGAAGGGGTTCCACCACTCGGCGGTGGAGGCCGAGGCCGGCCGGCCGGAGGCGAGGTCGACCTCCGCCTTGTGCTTCTCGGAGCCGCCCCAGGTGGTGAGGTAGGACTCCGCCCCGCGGAACAGGTCGTCGACCACGTCCTGCCCGCCGGTCAACCGGATGTCCTCGATCCAGTCGGGCACCAGCCCGTAGTGCGAGGCCCCGTCGGTGTTGAGGTCCCAGGTGCGTTGTCCGGTGGTCACCCGGTCGATGACCGAGCCGCCGTCGGCGCTGCGGAAGGGGTACTTCACCGGGTTGGGGGCGTCGGCCCCGCGCGGGCCGGGCCAGCCGCCGACGCCGTTCATGTCGGTGCCGTAGCCGTAGCCGACCTTGTACTTGTCGCGCAGCGCGTCGGTCCGCTTCGCCTCGGCGCTGAAGGCCTCCGAGCCGTTCATGTACTGGGCGATGAAACCGCCGAGCCGGTAGACCCGCTCGGTCCAGTTCAGGTCCATCCAGCTGTGCGAGGAGATCACGCCGGGGTAGGACTCGGACTCCAGGATGTCGAGCGCCCGGCCGGTGGCCTTCACGCTCATGTGGTCGATCTCCAGCATCATCTTGCGTTTCATCATCCCGCGCACGGCGTACTCGCCCAGGTCGGTCAGGCCCCGGGTGTTGCACCGCGCCCCCGCGGCGTACTCGGGCACCGCGACCCCGGCGGGCAGCTGCTTCTCGGCGGAGGGGGCGGCGGCCAGGCCGATCGGGTTGTCCTGCTGCGGGCCGGCGCACTGCTCGGTCTTCCAGAAGGTGCCGGTGGACAGGAACTGGCCGACGTTGATGGCCGTGCCCAGGGCTCCGCTGTCGAAGCGCACGCCGCACAGGGCGTTGTCGAACTTGTGGCACAGGAACATGCTCCGGACGCCGATCCGGTGCAGCTCGTCCAGGCCTCGGTCGATGTCGGCGCGGTCGCACTGGGCGATGTCGAGGATCTGCTTGCAGCCGAAGGGCTCGGAGGTCTCCACGCCCAGGACCACGGCGAGCTTGCCCTGCTCGATCACGCGGCGGGCCTGCTCGGAGTCGGTGACGATCCGGAAGAAGCCCTTGCCGGGGCCGCCGTAGATCTTGTCGATGTAGTCCTGCATCTCGTAGGTCTTGCGGGCCTCCAGACGGATGGCGGTCATCTCGTCGCAGGAGCGGTCCTTGAAGAAGTAGACCGAGCAGATGACGCCGTTGGTGACGAGGTCGTTGACCAGGACCCGCTGGCCACCGCGCCAGGCCCGCTCCACCCACGCGTAGTAGTTCTGCTGGTGGGTGAGGGAGTCGTGGGCCGGCCAGTCCTTGAAGGTGGGCCAGCCGTCCGGGTCGTGTTTGCCGTCGCCGCCCTTGGTGATGAAGTCGAAGACGGCGAGGCTGCCGTCGGGGTAGTGCTCCGGGCAGTCCTTGAGGGCGTCGGCGATGCCCTGCTCGGAGAAGGGCTTTCCGCAGATCAGGCGGCCGCCGAAGCCTTCGTTGGACATCAGGTGGTCGTGCGCGTCGACGAAGCCGCGGACCTTGCCCTGGGCGTCGGTGCCCTTGAACGGTTCACCGGTGACGTCGATCCGGGAGTCGGGGGCCGGGCGGGCGGTCGGGTTCCACCAGTCGTTCTCGGCCGCGGAGCTGGGAACGGTGCCGAGCAGCAGTGCCATCGCGGAGATCAGCAGGGCGAACAGGGCCAGGGGCCTGCGCCTGCCGCGTGGGGGTCGCGTCATGGTCATCACTCACGTCTTCGGTCGGAAGAGGGCAGGACGGCGAGCGGGGATCGACGGCGTGGCGCGGCGGGGTGCGCGGGGGCGGAGTGAAGCGGGCATGACAACGGCCTCGCGCGGTCCGGCCTCGCTGCCGCCGGTGCGGATGGGTCGAGAATCGCTACCGGCGGGTACGGAGTCAAGGGTCCGGGACGCTTGACCTGATACCCGGTCAGGTCCGCACCCGGTCCGGCGGGCCGATCGGTCGGATCCGGTCGGATCCGGTCAGGACCACCCGACCCGCCCGGAGCGGGCCGCCCTCGGCCGGTGGCCGGGCGGGGCGGGACATGCCGCAGGCGCCCGCCCCGGGTGGGGACGGGCGCCTGCGGGCCGTGCGGTGGCGTGCCGAAGCCCCACCGATCCCGGGTCGGGAGGTGGGGCGGCGTCCGCCGGGAGCGGGAGCGGGACCGGAACCGGTGCTCCGGTCAGAGGTCCCGGCCGTCGTCCTCCCGCTGGGCGGCCTTCGCGGCCTGCTCGGCGTGCTTCTCCTTGATCCGCACGGTCTCCTTGCGGACCTCGGCCTGGGTGGCGCGCTCCTTGCGCAGCCACTCCGGCTGCTCCTTCTTGACGGCCTCGATCTGCTCGGTGGTCAGCGCCTCGGTGATGCCGCCGCGGGCGAGACCGGAAATGGAGACGCCGAGCTTGGCGGCGACCACCGGACGGGGGTGCGGGCCGTCGGCGCGCAGGTCCTTCAGCCACTGGGGCGGATCGGCCTGGAGGGCGTTCAGCTCGGCGCGGGTGACCGTGCCCGCCTGGAACTCGGCGGGGGTGGCCTGGAGGTACACACCCAGCTTCTTCGCCGCGGTCGCGGGCTTCATCGTCTGGGTGCTCTGGTGCGAGGTCATGCCTCCCAGGGTATCGAGCGTGTGCGCGACCTCCGACCACGCCCGGTAACCTGGGGGAGTGACAGGCTCGGACACCTCCCCCTCCTTCCGGCTCGCCTACGTCCCGGGAGTGACCCCCACCAAGTGGGTGCGGATCTGGAACGAGCGGCTCCCGGAGCACCCCCTCGCCCTCGTCCAGGTCGCCGCCGCGGACGCCTCCGCGCTGCTGCGCGAGGGCGGCGCCGAGGCCGGGTTCGTCCGGCTCCCGGTGGACCGCGACGAGCTCAGCGCCATCCCGCTGTACACCGAGGTCACGGTCGTGGTCTGCCCCAAGGACCACCTCTTCGCCGCGGCCGAGGAGCTCACCCTCGCCGACCTCGACGAGGAGCTCGTCCTGCACCCGCGGGACGACGTCTTCGCATGGACCGCGCCGCCCGGCCGCCCGGCCCTGGAACGCCCCGAGACCACCGGCGACGCCATCGAGCTGGTCGCGGCCGGGATCGGCGTCCTGCTGGTACCCCAGTCCCTGGCCCGACTGCACCACCGCAAGGACCTCACCTACCGGCCGGTGACCGACGCCCCGCAGTCCGGGGTGGTCCTGTCCTGGCCGCAGGACGGCACCACCGACCTCATCGAGCAGATGATCGGCATCGTCCGCGGCCGTACGGCGAACAGCACCCGCGGTGCCCAGGAGCAGGGCCGCCGCACCGAGGGCGACGGATCCGCCGCCAAGCGGGCCGCGAAGGCCCCGGCGAAGACCCCCGGCAGGACGGCGGCCAAGCCCGCCGCCCGCGGCGGCCGGGCCGGCACCCGCGGCGGCGGCTCCCGGACCGGTGGAGCCGCTCCCAAGAAGGGCAAGCCCCGCCGCCGCTCCTGACCCGCGGCCCGCCCCGGCCGGCCCGCACCACCCCGGCCGAGACCCCGCAGCGCACCGTGCGTCGAACCGACACCCCCGCCCCGGCGGGGGTGTCGCCCGTTTCCCCGGCGGCGCCGCGACCACGCCCGGCACCCCGGTCGCCCCGGCCGGCCGGAATCCGCCGAACCCGGGGTGATTTGTCGCGCTCGATGCGGTTCGGGCGGCCCAACTCGGCCCATTCCGCGGATTCTTCCCCGTAGTTCGCGCCGACAGGCAACCCGGGCACGCGGGTTGCCGTCCTCCGGGGGCGAGGGAGGGCCCGCCGACCACTGGGCCGCCCACCGCACCGATGATGAGGACGACCACTTTGATACGTGTCACACGCGTGGTGACCGCGGCCGCGGCGGTACTCGCCCTGGCCTCGGCTTCCCCGGCACTGGCGCAGCCGCTCCCCGCGGCCGCCGCGCTGCCGGGCGCGCCCGGGGGACAGAACGGCGCCGCCCTGCCGCAGGGCTGGAAGCTCACCGGGCAGGGGCAGGAGCGACAGCTCGTCTGGACCTCGGAGGACCGGGTCCCCATGGGCGACGCCCGGGTGGAGTTCCGCTCCGGCGACCGCCTCCTCGGCCTGCCCGAGGCGGCCCCCGACGGCCGCACCTTCCGGCTCCCCGCCGCCGGGCTGCGCCTCGGCGCGCCCGCCGAGCTCCAGGTGGTGGCCGCCGGCCGCCGCCTCGACGCCGCCGCGCCCGAGCGCGCCCCGCAGTCCGGACGGCTCCCGCAGGCCGCCCGGCCCGAGGCCCCGCTGCCCCCGAACCCGGTCGACCCCGGCGTGTCGGGCCCGTACCGCACGGCCACCGGCGCGTACACCCTGAAGTCCGTGAAGCTGCCCGGCTTCGCCGCACCCGTGGAGATGACCGGCACGGTCGTCGGCCCGGTCGGCGCCACCGGCGGCCGCCCGCTCGCCCTCTTCCTGCACGGCCGGCACGGCACCTGCTACTCCCCGCGCGGGGAGGTCACCGGCGACTGGCCCTGCAAGGCCGGAATGAAGCCCATCCCCAGCCAGGACGGCTACCTGCGGGCCCAGAAGCTGCTCGCCTCCCAGGGCTACACGACCGTCTCCATCGCCGCCAACGGCATCAACGGCCAGGACTGGCAGGCCGAGGACGGCGGCGCCCAGGCCCGCTCCTCCCTGGTCCGGCAGCACCTCTCCCGCTGGGCGGACTGGGCGAAGGACCCGGCCGGCGCCCCGGCCGCCGTCAAGGCCGTGGGCCGCGCCGACCTCGACAAGGTCCTGCTCGTCGGCCACTCGCGCGGCGGCGAGGGCGTCAACCGCGCCGCCCTCGACAGCCTCTTCCGGCCCCCGGCCGACCAGGACGGCCACAAGGGCCCGGTCCGCTGGAAGATCCGCGGCAACGTCCTCATCGGCCCGACGATCTTCGGCCAGAACCCCGTCCCGGACGTGCCCTCCGCGACGCTGCTCCCCGGCTGCGACGGCGACGTCTCCGACCTCCAGGGCCAGATCGTCGCCGACGGCACCCGGGGCGTGAGCCGCGGCACCGCCCTGCACAGCTCCGTGTACATGGTCGGCGCCAACCACAACTACTTCAACAGCGAGTGGACCCCCGGCCAGGCCAAGGCCCCCGCCGAGGACGACTTCTGGCCCGGCGAGACCCCGGACCCGGTCTGCGCCCCCGGCAAGAAGACCCGCCTGACCGCCACGCAGCAGCAGGCCGCGGGCGCCACCTACATCGCCGCCGCCGCCCGGCTCTTCGTCGGCGGGGACGACAAGGTCCGCCCCCTCCTCGACGGCTCCCCGGTCCGCGCGAAGTCCGCGGACCCGGCCCGGGTGCTCACCCACGCGGTCGGCGGCAACCGCCTCCCGCTCGTGGTGCCCGCGGGCGGCGCCAAGATCACCGCGACCGGCGGGGCCAAGCTCTGCGACCAGGTCGACTTCTCCCGCACCTCCTGCCTGACCGGCGGCAAGGAGGGCGGCTCCCCGCACTTCGCGAGCTGGGAGGCGAGCCCCGAGCCCGGTCGTCAGGCCGTCGCCCTGCGCTGGACCGCCGCGGGCACCCCGGCCGTGGTCAAGCCCGCCGCCCCGGCCTCGCTGAAGGGATCCAAGGAGCTCGCGCTGCGCCTGTTCGTGCCGCCGAACACCACCGGCACCCGGCTCGACGTGGCCCTCACCGACGCCTCCGGCCGTCGCGCCGTCCTCGGCCGCGCCGCCCTCGACGGACTGCCCGGCACCGACCGCACCGCCTCCTTCTGGGCCCGCGAGGTCCGCCTCCCGCTGACCGCCGCCACCCGCGCCGGGCTCGACCTGACCAAGGTGGCCTCGCTGGAGCTGGTCCCGCGCAGCACCTCCGGTCGTGCCTGGCTGATGGACGCCTGGGGTTGGCGTCCCGGCACCCCGGCCGTCACCGCCGCCGCGCTGCCCCGCGTGGACATCGGCCGGCTCGCCGTGCGGGAGGGCGATTCCGGTTCCCGCACCTACAAGGTGCCGGTCAAGGTCACCGGCAAGGGCGAGGGCTCCGTCCGCGTGTTCGTCCGCGAGGCGGGCCGGGACGGCCGGACCACCTCCAAGGTGGTCAAGGTCCGCGCCGGCTCCGACAGCGTCGACGTGTCCTTCACCGTGCGCGGCAACAAGCGCTTCGGCTACGACACCGGCCAGGACGTCTTCGTCAAGGCCGTGCGCGGCGCCGTGATCGGCTCCCACCTGGGCGGCGTCGTCGCCCTCAACGACGACAAGATGCCCCTCATGAAGGCCGTTCCGGTATCGACCTCCGTGACCGAGGGCAGCCCCCTGGTCTGGCGGGTCACGCTTTCGGAGGCGGCCGACGTCGACCTCTCCGGGGAGTTCCGGATCCTTCCCGTGCGCACCGGCACCGAGCTGTCCACCCTCGACGTGGACGGCCGCTGGCTGAAGGACACTTTCGGCCCGGAGCCCGCTCCGGAGCGTCCGCTGTCTACGGTCGCCGAGGAGCCGATGGTGTGGGTGAACGTTCCTGCAGGAAAGCTCACCGCCGATGTCTCCATCCCCACCGTCAAGGACCGGGTGGCCGAGGGCACCGAGACCCTCAACGCCCGTCTGACCTCGTACGACGACAAGTGGGAGCCCATCCGGGGCCCCCTGCTGACGGGCACCGTGAAGAACGCCTCGTAAGCCCCGCAAACGCCGAGTGACCCGGACGCCGGTTCCCCGATGGGGGAGCCGGCGTCCTCGCATGTACGTACTCCGGTGGACCGGATCCGGCCAACTCTGTCGTATTGCAAGGAGGTTGTGATTACGACAGTGTTCCGTCCCGGGAAACCCCGGCTCGACGCGGGGGGACCAGGGGAAGTCCGCGCCGCACCGCGCGGGCCGATACAGGGGGGAGAACATCTTCATGCTCTTCGACAAGCCGGCAGGGCGCGGATCCGCCGCGCTGCTGCTCGTGGCCGCGCTCGCGACCGGCGGGGCCCTCGCGGCGCCCGTCGCCACCGCCGCGGGCGGCGAGGGGACCGTACTGAACGCCGGAGCCGCCGACGCCGTTCCGGGCAGCTACATCGTGATGCTCAAGGGGGCCTCCGCGAAGGCGGCCCCGCAGCGGGGCGCCGCCCTCGCCGCCCGCTACCAGGGCAAGCTCGGCCACACCTACAGCGCGGCCCTCCAGGGCTACTCCATGAAGCTCTCGGAGCACCAGGCCCGCCGCCTGGCCGCCGATCCGTCGGTCCAGGCCGTCATCCAGGACACCCGGGTGCACGCCACCGACACCACGCAGACCAACCCGCCGTCCTGGGGGCTGGACCGCATCGACCGGCGACGGCTCCCGCTCGACAAGAAGTACGTGTACCCGACCTCCGCGGGCAGCGGCGTCACGGCGTACATCATCGACACCGGCATCCGGATCACGCACAAGGACTTCGGGGGCCGGGCCCGGTACGGCTTCGACGCCATCGACGGCGGGGCCGCGGACGACCCGAACGGTCACGGCACGCACGTGGCGGGCACGGTCATGGGCTCGACCTTCGGCGTCGCGAAGAAGGCCAAGGCCGTCTCCGTGCGCGTCCTCGACGCCAACGGTTCCGGCAGCTACGCCCAGGTCATCGCCGGTGTCGACTGGGTGACCAGGAACGCCGTCAAGCCCGCCGTGGCCAACATGAGCCTGGGCGGTTCCGCGAACGTCGCCCTCGACACGGCCGTCCGCAACTCCGTCCGGGCCGGCATCACCTACGCGGTGGCCGCGGGCAACAGCAACCAGGACGCCAGTGGGCACTCCCCGGCCCGGGAGGCCAGCGCGATCACGGTCGGGGCCACCGAGGACGACGAGAGCCGGGCCGACTACTCCAACTTCGGCAAGGGCGTGGACCTGTTCGCGCCCGGTTCGGACATCGTCTCGGCGAGCAACCTCTCCGACACCGGGTCCAGCACGAAGTCCGGCACCTCGATGGCCTCGCCGCACGTGGCGGGTTGGGTGGCGCTGTACCTGGGCCTCAACCGCACGGCGACCCCGGCCCAGGTGGACAAGGCCATCAAGGCCAAGGCCACCACCGGCACCCTGCACGACCTCGCGGGCTCGCCCAACCGCCTGCTCTACGTGGGCGGCGCGGCGCACCCGGCCGGTCCGCGGTTCGTCAACACCACCAACTACACGATCAACGACAACACCCGCACCTCCTCGATCAAGGTCACCGGAGTGGCCGGGAAGGCGCCCAAGGACCTCGACGTCGAGGTCAACGTCAAGCACGGCTGGCGCGGCGACCTCCGGGTGGACCTGATCGCGCCGGACGGCTCGGTCTACCGACTGAAGACCGAGTACCTCTGGGACAGCCGCGACAACGTGATCGGGATCTGGGGGATCAACGCCTCCTCGGAGACCGCGAAGGGCACCTGGAAGCTGCGCGTGGCCGACAAGAGCGCGGGCTTCGGCGGCTACATCGACGGCTGGGCCCTGCGCTTCTAGGACCCGGTCGGTGGCCCCCGAGGGCCGCGACGGGCCGCCGCCCGGCACCCCCGGCAAGGACGGCCTGCCCGGCGCGACGGGTCAGCCCGGTC
>NZ_JBEOSD010000104.1:0-28556 GCF_040302735.1 Streptomyces sp. NPDC097619
GCCCACGGGTGCAGGGTCCAGTGGAAGAGGGTGGTGGCGAGCGCCGTCTGCATGGCGTCCGCGGAGTCGACGGGCGCGGTGCCCGGCGGCGGGCGGCCGGGCCTCCCGCACGTACACCGTCCTCAGGCCGCCGGGGCCAGCTGGAAGAGCGCCCACACCACCTTGCCGGTGAGCCGGCCCGAGGCGGGGGCGGCGTCACCGGTGAAGAGCGGGGACGGGTGCCAGCCCCAGCTGTCGCTGTAGGAGTCCACCAGGAACAGCCCGCGGCCCGACTCCGCGTCGAAGTCGGCGTCCTCGCCGGTCGGGGAGTACTCCCGCCCGGTCCGACCCGGCCCCTGACCGCTGGGGTCGCGCACCGCGCACACCAGGCGGGTGCTCCAGCGCATCAGGTGCAGCCGGACCAGTGGTTCCAGTTCGCGGTCCCGTTCACAGTCCCGGGCGCCCTCGGGCAGCGCGTGCCGCAGGGCGTTGGTCACGAGCTCCGAGACCACCAGGGCCACGTCGTCGAACCGCTCCTGCAGGCCCCACTGGCCCAGCGTGGACTTGGTGAACGTACGGGCGCCCCGCACCGCCTCGAACCTGGCGGGCAGGGCGCAGGACGCGGAACCGGAGGCAGCCGTGGGGTCGACCGGGGGAAGCCCCTGCCGTAAAGGCTCGAGCATGGTCGATCCATTCGTCCCCATGCGAGGCACTCCCGGTAAGTCGCGGACGGAGCGGTACTGCGGGGCGGGCCCTGTGCGCGCACGTGTGGAGCAGGCGTTCGCGCGGCACCAGGATTCCGAATGGGTCAGGCAGATGCAAGGGCAGATGCACGTGCACGCGCCCTCTCTGTCCGTTCCCGTACGGTTTCTTGCTCATTTCTTCCTCCGCATACTTACGGACTTCTTTTCCGGCAACCACGATTCCGTTACGGAACGAGTACGGGTGGATGCGTTTTGGTGGCAGACTGCGGGAACGGGACGCGGGGGGCCCGACGCACACACACATCGCGATGGGGAGGGTCGGAGCAGTGACCGCGACGGGATCCTGGGGGTCCCCCCATGCCGAGGGCCAAGGAGGCGGTTCGGTCGTACGCCGGATCCTCCTGGGGTCCCAGCTCAGGCGATTGCGCGAATCCCGCGGGATCACCCGCGAGGCGGCCGGCTACTCGATCCGTGCGTCCGAATCGAAGATCAGCCGCTTGGAGTTGGGAAGGGTGAGCTTCAAGGCCAGAGACGTCGAGGACCTCCTCACCCTCTACGGCGTCACCGACGGGGCCGAACGGGCCTCGCTGCTGGGTCTCGTGCGCGAGGCCAACGCCGCCGGATGGTGGCACAGCTACGGGGACGTCCTCCCCGGTTGGTTCCAGACCTACATCGGCCTCGAAGGCGCCGCCTCCCTCATCCGGGTCTACGAGGTCCAGTTCGTGCACGGACTCCTCCAGACCGAGGCCTACGCGCAGGCCGTGGTCCGCCGCGGGATGCCGGCGGCCGGTGCGGCCGAGGTGGACCGCCGGGTCGCGCTGCGCCTGGAGCGCCAGAAGGTGCTCGTCGCGGAGAACGCCCCCGTCTTCCACGCCGTCCTCGACGAGGCCGCCCTGCGCCGCCCCTACGGCGACCGGGCCGTCATGCGGGGCCAGTTGGAACACCTGATCGAGTTCTCGCAGCACCCGAACGTGCGCCTCCAGGTGATGCCCTTCAGCTTCGGCGGGCACGCGGGCGAGAGCGGGGCCTTCACGATGCTCCGCTTCCCCGAGTCGGACCTCCAGGACCTCGTCTACCTCGAACAGCTGACCAGCGCCCTCTACCTGGACAAGGAGGAGGAGGTCGCCCAGTACGGGCGGGCCATGGAGCGGCTCCAGGCCGACTGCCCGGATCCCGACGGCACCCGGGATCTTCTGCGCGGACTGCTCCAACTGTCCTGAACCACACGTAGGATGACGGCAATTCAGCAGTGAAATGGCGTCTTCGGGGTCCGGCGGGGCGCGCAACGGTGCGTACGCCGCTCGCAGTAAGGGATGGCATGTCCGTATTCACCGATCTGGCTCACCAGTACATAGACGGCGAATGGCTGGCCGGAACCGGCTCCTGGGACATCATCGACGTCAACCCCTACAACGGGGACAAGCTCGCCGCGATCACCGTGGCCACCGTCGAGCAGGTGGACCGGGCCTACCGGGCCGCCGAGCGCGCCCAACGCGACTGGGCGCTGACCGGCCCGTACGCGAGACGCGCGGTGCTGGAGGAGGCCCTGCGGCTGACGACGGAGCGCGAGGCCGAGATCATCGAGGCGATGGTCGACGAGCTCGGCGGCACCCGCGGCAAGGCGGGCTTCGAGGTGCACCTGGCCAAGGAGTTCCTGCGGGAGGCCGTGCAGCTGGCCGTCCGGCCCGAGGGCGCGATCCTGCCCTCGCCCTTCCCGGGCAAGGAGAACCGGGTCCAGCGGCTGCCCGTGGGCGTGGTCTCCGTGATCAGCCCCTTCAACTTCCCCTTCCTGGTCACCCTGAAGTCCGTGGCCCCCGCCCTGGCGCTGGGCAACGCCGTGGTGATCAAGCCGAACCAGAACGCCCCCGTGGTCGGCGGCGGGGTCATCGCCAAGATCTTCGAGGACGCGGGCCTGCCCGCCGGACTGCTCAACGTCCTCGTCACCGACATCGCGGAGATAGGCGACGCCCTCCTCACCCACCCGGTGCCGAAGGTGATCTCCTTCGCCGGGTCGGACCGGGTGGGCCGACACGTGGGCGCGGTGGCCGCCCGACACTTCAAGCGCACCGTGCTCAACCTCAGCGGCAACAGCGCCCTGGTGGTCCTGGACGACGCCGACCTGGACTACGCCGTGGACGCGGCCGTCTTCAGCCGCTTCGTCTACCAGGGCCAGGTCTGCATGGCCGCCAACCGGATCCTGGTGGACCGCTCGGTGTTCGCCGAGTTCAGCGAGAAGTTCACCGCGCGGGTGCGGTCGCTGAAGACCGGCGACCCTCGCGAGGAGGACACCCAGATCGGCCCCCTGATCAACTCCTTCCAGGCGGACGCGCTGACCGCCCTGGTCGACCGGGCCCTCGCGGAGGGCGCCACCGCCCTGGTCCGCGGGACCACCCGGGGGAACCTGGTCGAGCCCACCGTGCTGACCGGCCTCCCCGAGGGCTCCCCGCTGCTGGGCCAGGAGATCTTCGGGCCGGTGGCCCTCCTGGTGCCCTTCGACGGGGAAGAGGACGGGATTCGGCTGGCCAACGCCACCCCGTACGGACTGAGCGGGGCCGTGCACACCCGGGACGTCGAGCGCGGGGTGCGCTTCGCGCAGCGGGTGGACACCGGGATGATGCACGTGAACGACTCCACCATCGGGGACGAGCCGCTGGCCGCCTTCGGCGGGGAGAAGGCCTCCGGTCTGGGCCGCCTCAACGGCGACGCCACCGTGGAAGCCTTCACCACGCAGAAGTGGATCTCCGTGCAGCACGGGCGGGCCGTCTTCCCGCTCTGACCGCGCGATCCGCCGGCCCGGCCGGTCGCCCCGGGCCGTCGCCGGGACCGCACCGCGAGCCCGTGTCGAATCGCCGCCCGGACCGGGCGGCAATGCGGACAGGATCTGACCTGACGGCTCCGTAGCGTGGTGTCCGTCAGCCGGGGAAGCGCCCCGGACGGATGCTGCAGAAGGCGGTTCGGTCATGGTCACCCACGTTCCCGCGGAGTCCTACGGCGACGAGCGCGGCGCGCTCCTGTCCTTCGCCGCGGCCCAGCGCGGCGCCCTGCGCCGGTCGGTCCTCGGCCTCACCGAGGAGCAGGCCGCGAGCCGCCCCAGCGCGAGCGAGCTGTCCCTGTCCGGGCTGCTCAAGCACGTGGCCGAGGTGGAGCTCAACTGGCTGCGGCTGGCCCAGCAGCGCCCCAACGAGAAGCAGCGCACCCAGGAGACCTGGGGGGACGGCTTCCGGCTGGTCGGTGAGGAGACGGTGCCCGAGATCCTGACCTTCTGGGACGGGGTGGTCGCCGAGATCGAGGAGCACGTGCGCACCGCGCCGAGCCTGGACGACACCTTCCCGCTGCCCCCGGCCCCCTGGTTCCCGCAGGACGGCAAGGTGTCGGTGCGCTGGCTGGTGCTGCACCTGATCGAGGAACTGGCCCGGCACGCCGGGCACGCCGACATCGTCCGCGAGTCCCTGGACGGGAAGACCGCCTTCGAGCTGGTCGCCGCGGAAGCCGAGGCCGGGACCGGGACCGGGTCCTGAGCCCCGCCGGGCCGCCGGCGCGGGGGACCGGCGGCCCGACTTGCACCTCACGTGACGTGAGGACCCACAGTGGAGCGCGTACCGAACACGTCGAGTACACACCGAACACGTCGAGTGCGCCGAGTACACCGGGTGCACCGAGCACAGGATCCGATGGGTGGAGCGCGCGAGGATGAGCTGGTCCGTGGGGCAGGTCGCCGGGTTCGCCGGAGTGACGGTGCGGACCCTGCACCACTACGACGCGATCGGCCTGCTCTGCCCGAGCGGGCGCAGCGGGGCGGGGCACCGGCGGTACGAGGACGCCGACCTCGACCGGTTGCAGCGGATCCTGTTCTACCGGGAGCTCGGCTTCCCGCTCGACGAGGTGGCGGCCCTCCTGGACGACCCGGACACCGATCCGCAGGCGCACCTGCGCAGGCAGCACACGCTGCTGGCGGACCGGATCGCCCGGCTGACCGAGATGGCCGCCGCCGTGGAACGCGCGATGGAGGCACGCAGGATGAGCATCGACCTGACCCCCGAGGAGAGGTTCGAGGTCTTCGGGGACCACGATCCGGAGCAGTACGCCGAGGAGGCCGAGCAGCGCTGGGGGGACACGGACGCCTACCGGGAGTCGGCCCGCCGCACCGCCGGGTACACCAAGGCGGACTGGGCGCGGATCAAGGCGGAGGGCGAGGAGCTGAACGCGCGGCTGCTGGCCCTGATGGCGGCCGGGACCCCGGCCTCCTCGGAGGCCGCGATGCACGCCGCCGAGGAGCACCGGGCGCAGCTGTCCCGGAACTTCTACGACTGCCCGCACGCCATGCACCGGTGTCTGGGCGAGATGTACGTGGCCGACCACCGGTTCACCGAGAACATCGACAAGGCGGGGGAGGGACTGGCGGCGTACCTGAGCGAGGCGATCGTCGCGAACGCCGCCCGGCACGGGGCCTGAGGGGGCGGGCCGGACGCCCGCCGTCACCGGGAGGGGGCGGCCTCCCGTATCGTCAACGAATCGCAAAGCCGACCCCGCCCGGGACTGGAACCGGGCGGGGGCGGCGTGCGTTGATAATTGAGGGCGACTTCTCGCGCCTCCTGCCCCGCACCGCCGCGAACCCTTCTGGAGCCCGGATCCCGTGTACACGACGCTCGCACTAGGCCCCGAGTGGCTGTCCCCGGACTACCTGATCGAGAACTTCGGTCTCATCGGGATCCTGGTCATCGTCTTCGCGGAGTCGGGGCTCTTCGCCTTCCTGCCGGGTGACTCCCTGCTGTTCACGGCCGGTCTGCTGGTGGCCGACGGCAAGTGGATCGACGAGCCGCTGTGGCTGGTCTGCACCCTGATCGTGGCCGCCGCCATCATCGGCGACCAGGTCGGCTACATGATCGGCAAGTTCTTCGGGCCGAAGCTCTTCAACCGGCCGAACTCCAAGCTCTTCAAGAAGGAGAACCTGGACAAGGCGCACGAGTTCATGGACCGGCACGGCCCCAAGGCCATCGTGCTGGCCCGCTTCGTGCCGATCGTGCGGACCTTCGCCCCGATGGTCGCGGGCGCCGGTTCGATGAAGTACCGCACCTTCCTGACCTACAACGTCATCGGCGGCGTCAGCTGGGGCGCGGGCGTCACCATCGGCGGCTACTACCTGGGCCAGATCCCGTTCATCAAGGCCAACGTCGAGCCCATCCTGGTCGGCATCGTGCTGATCTCGGTGATCCCGGTGGTCATCGAGGTGCTGAAGGCCCGCAAGGAGGGCAAGCAGGCCGCCGCGGCCCCCGGGGTCGACGGGGCCGCCCCGGTGCAGCAGCGCGGCCGGCACGCCAAGCGCTGACGCCCGCCTTCCGCGTCGCGAGGGGCCACCCGGCCGGACCGGGTGGCCTCTCCGCGCGTTCGGGGGCCCATCGGGGGCCTCCCGGCGCCCCTTCCCGCCCCCGGGGGCACCGGAGGGGCGTACGGGCCCCCTGGAGCCCCGTGGCGGGCCCCGCCGGGCCCCGGGCGGGCGGCCCGTGCCGGCCTCGGTCGGCTCAGAAGCCGCGGGTCCGCTTGGCCGCCTGCCGGTTCGCGGCCCCCGGCACCCGCAGGAACAGCCGCGAGACCTCCGAGCCCAGGTTCACCCCGATGGCGATCGCCAGCGCCAGCGCCACCGCGTTGGTGAGCGAGGCCAGACCCTTGTCGAGCCGGTTCTCCGCGATCGACAGCAGCCCGAAGTAGGTGGCCGAACCGGGCAGCAGCGGGCCGATGGCCGCGGTCACGTACGGCAGGGCCGAGGTGTGCCGGTACCGGGAGAGCAGCTGCCCGAAGAGGCCCACCAGCCCGGCCGCGATGGCCGTGGACGGCACCGGGGCCATCTCCCCCGCGTAGTGCAGGGCCCCGAACACCGACCAGGCCACCCCGCCGTTCAGGGTCACCATCACCACCGTCGAACGCTCCTGCTGGAGCAGCAGGGCGAAGG
This sequence comes from Streptomyces sp. NPDC097619, assembly GCF_040302735.1. Taxonomy (NCBI): domain Bacteria; kingdom Bacillati; phylum Actinomycetota; class Actinomycetes; order Kitasatosporales; family Streptomycetaceae; genus Streptomyces; species Streptomyces sp. NPDC097619. Next base: position 6,631 of record NZ_JBEOSD010000104.1, read on the forward strand.
TCAGCACGAGCACCAGCGAGGCCGCGATCTGCACCGGGGGCCGCTCGGTGATCTGGAGGACCGCCTCCGGGTCCAGCGGCGGACCGAGCTGGAGCCCCAGGTAGAGCACCACCAGTACGCCGACGATGATGCCGATGAAGAGGTACATGACCTCCAGGAGCCGGGCCGCGGCGGTGATGTAGTAGCCGGTCAGCCCGTCCTGCACGGCCGCGACCAGGGCCCGCCCCGGCAGCAGCGCGAACAGCCCACCGGTGATCACCGCGGAGGAGCGCACGTCCGCGTGCGCCAGCGAGAGCGCCACCCCGATCGCGGCGGGCGGCATCGCCGCCACCACGAACTGGTAGAACTCCGGCAGCCCGCGCCCCGCCGCCAACCAGGCCAGCCGGTCCCCGAGCACCGCGCCCAGCGCGGCCGCGAAGAAGACCAGCACGCCACCGCCCACGAGGGTGGAGGCCGCGCCCGCGAGGAGCCCGGAGGCCGCCGTGAGCACCCAGGTGGGGTACGGGTGGCGGTTGCGGCGGATCTCCGCCATCCGCCGGTACGCCTCCTCCAGGGAGACCTCGGCCTCCGGGGTGCTGATGTCGGAGACCAGCCGGTAGACCGCCTCCAGCCGGGTGTAGTCGGTACCGCGGCGGCGCACCGTGCGGCTGGCCGAGACCGGGTCCTCGACCAGCGAGGGCTGGTGCGTGATCGACAGCATGGTGAAGGTGACGGTGGGCTCGCACCGGTCCAGCCCGTAGGAACGGCAGACGGCGAACATGGCCGCCTCCACGTCCTCCGAGCCCTCGCCCCCGGCGAGCAGGAGCTCCCCGATGCGGAGGGTGAGGTCGAGCACGCGCCCCACCGCGGGGCCGGACTCGTCCGGCTTCGGGGCGAGCTCCGGCACCGGCCGGTCGCCCACCGGCATCCGGAGCATCGTCCGCATCCGGTCCTGCCAGGGGGACTCGCCCATCCGGGAGACCGCGAAGTTCTGCGAGGAGGTGTACGCGGGCGGCGAGTGGTGCGCGCTGTACGTGCTGGGCTGGGCGAAGGCGGAACCCTCCGGGGGCGCCGCGGACGGCTCCTCCAGACCCTTCGGAACGGAGAACTCCGAGGTCGGATGGTCCTCCTCCACGGGCCCCGGATCCACCACCCCGGGCGGCGCCGTGAACGCGCTCCGCGCCTCGTCGGACTTGGGTTTCCCCAGGTCCCGATCGTCTGCCCCCTCGGACTCCGCCACTCGCTCTCCCACCGTCCCGGCCCGTGATCCAAGTATGCGGAATCGTTTCGTCCAAGGTGTACCGGGAGCCGCCCGTCGGGGGGCGCACCGGGACGGGCCACCGGGGCGCTCCCGGCGGGGTTCCCGGACGCGGACGCGCCGGAGGGCGGCACCCGTACGGGTGCCGCCCTCCGGTCACGCGGAGCGGGCCCCGGCGGGCGCACCCCTCACGGGCACGGACCGGGGCCGGGGGCTCAGTGGCCGCCCTGCTCCTGCAGACGCTTGAAGGAGCGCTCGATCTCGGCCTCGGCCTCGGTGCGACCGACCCAGTCGGCGCCCTCGACGGACTTGCCGGGCTCCAGGTCCTTGTAGACCTCGAAGAAGTGCTGGATCTCCAGGCGGTCGAACTCGGAGATGTGGTGGATGTCGCGCAGGTGCTCGACGCGCGGGTCCGAAGCCGGGACGCAGAGCAGCTTGTCGTCGCCGCCCGCCTCGTCGGTCATGCGGAACATGCCGATGGCGCGGCACTTGATCAGGCAGCCCGGGAAGGTGGGCTCGTCCAGGATCACCAGGGCGTCCAGCGGGTCGCCGTCCTCACCCAGGGTGTTCTCGACGAAGCCGTAGTCCGTCGGGTAGCTGGTCGAGGTGAAGAGGCGACGGTCCAGACGGATCCGACCGGTCTCGTGGTCCACCTCGTACTTGTTCCGCGAACCCTTCGGGATCTCGATGGTGACGTCGAACTCCACGTCCTGCTCCTCCATGATCGGAATGCTTCGAGTGACAGCGCGTCCGCCCTGAGGCCGGGTGCCATGCTCGCGGCAAGACGCAGTGGTTAAGTGTCCCTCACGCAATGCCGTGATCGCGAAAGGGGCTGGTCCGAGGTGCCACCGATGAGGAGCTGGCAGCTCGCCGCGGGATCCGCCGCGGCCGGACTGGCCCTCGCGGCCGGGGCGATCGCCGTGGCCGGACCCTGGGACAACGGTCAGCGTACGGCCGAACGGGCGCACGCCGCCGCCCTCGGGCGCAGTGGCGCACATCACGGTACGCGGCCCGCCGGAGACCCCGTCCGGGCCCGCCCCGACGCCGCGCCCAGCGCCCCCGGGGTCCTCCCCGGCACTGTCGCCCCCGGCACGGCCCCGGCCGGCGCCGCGACCGGGCTCGCGGAGGCCCTGCGGCCGCTGCTGGCCCGACCCGCCCTCGGCCCCGGCCCCGCCGCCTCCGTGGTGGACGCCGCCACCGGCCGGGTGCTCTTCGCCGCCGGCCCCGGCCGGCCGGTCACCCCCGCCTCCACCATCAAGATCGCCACGGCCGCGGCAGCCCTGTCCGCCCTCGGCCCCGAGCACCGCATCGAGACCCGCACCGTGGCCGCCCCCGGCGGCCCGGTGGTCCTCGTGGGCGGCGGCGACCCCACCCTCACCGCCCGGACCGGCCGCACCGACGGGGCCTCCCTGCGGGTGCTGGCCGCCGACACCGCCAAGGCCCTCAAGGCGGCGGGCCGCACCTCCGTGACCCTCGGCTACGACGCCGGGCTCTTCACCGGCCCGACGGCCCACCCGATCGGCGCCGGCAACGAGAACCTCGCCCCCGTCACCGCCCTCGCGGTCGACCAGGGCCGCCTCGACGCCTCCACCTCCGGAACCGCCGCCCGCGGCGCGGACCCGGCCGCCGACGCCGCCCGTGCCTTCGCGGCGGGGCTGGCCCGCGAGGGGGTGACCGTCACCGGCCGGCCCGCCCCCGTGAAGGCCGCCGCCGGCGCCGCCCCGCTGGCCATCGTCCGCTCCGCCCCGCTCGCCGTCCTCGTCGAGCGGATGCTGACCCAGAGCGACAACGACATCGCCGAGGCCCTGGCCCGTCAGACCGCCCTCGCCTCCGGCGCCCCGGCCTCCTTCGAGGGCGCCGCGAAGGCCGTCACCGCCCGGCTCGCCGCCCTCGGCCTGCCCATGGCGGGCACCCGCTTCGCCGACGGCAGCGGCCTGGACCGCCGCGACCGGCTCACCGCCGCGTTCCTCACCGCGCTCCTCGCCGAGGCCGCCGACCCGGCCCGCCCCGCACTGCGCCCCCTGCTGACCGGCCTGCCCGTGGCCGGGTTCACCGGCACCCTGCGCGGCCGCTACACCGGCCCCGGCACCCCGCCCGAGCCCCTGGCCCCGGGCCTGGTCCGCGCCAAGACGGGCACCCTCAGCGGGGTGAACTCCCTGGCCGGCACGGTGGTCACGCCCTCCGGACGGCTGCTGTCCTTCGCCTTCCTGGCCACCGACACCCCCTCCGCCGAACAGGCCCAGCCGGCCCTGGACGCCCTCGCCGCCGCCCTCGTCACCCACGGCTGACCCCGGCCGACCTGCGGCGACCGGGAGGGCGAGCCGGAAAAGGGCCGTCGCGGCCCGCCCCGAATCGCCCCGGCCCCCGTACGGTTGACGCATGACGAGCATCGGTGGTGCGGCACCCTCGGGGATGATCGACTGGAACCTCGCGGTGGCGACCGCGACCCGCCTGGTACGGCCCGGACCGGAGGTCACCCGGTCCGAGGCCCGCGAGATCGTGGCCGAGCTGCGCAGGCACGCCAAGGAATCGGAACGGCACGTCCGGGCCTACACCCGGATGCTCCCCGAGGACTCCGGCGCCCACGACACCCCGGTCCTGGTGGTCGACCGGGCGGGTTGGGCCAAGGCCAACGTGGCCGGCTTCCGCCAGCTCCTGACCCCCCTCCTGGACCGCATGCAGGAGCGCAGGGGCCCCGGCGGAGCCGTCCTCGGCAACGTCGGCGGCAAGGTCACCGGGGTCGAGCTGGGCATGCTGCTCAGCTTCCTGGCCTCCCGGGTCCTCGGCCAGTACGAGACCTTCGCCCCGGCCTCCGGGGACCTGCCCGGCTCCGAGGCGGGCGGCCGCCTCCTGCTGGTGGCGCCCAACATCGTCCACGTCGAGCGCGAGCTGGAGGTGGATCCGCACGACTTCCGGCTCTGGGTCTGCCTGCACGAGGAGACCCACCGCACCCAGTTCACCGCGGTGCCCTGGCTCCGCGACCACCTGGAGGGCGAGATCCAGTCCTTCCTCGGCGCCACCGAGATGGACCCGTCCACCGTCCTGGAACGGCTCCGCGAGGCCGCCCAGTCCCTGGCCGGGGCCCGCCCCGAGGGCGAGGAGGACGGCCGCTCCCTGGTCGAGCTCGTGCAGACCCCCGAGCAGCGCGAGGTGCTCGGCCGCCTCACCGCCGTGATGTCCCTCCTGGAGGGCCACGCCGACTACGTCATGGACGGGGTCGGACCCGAGGTCGTGCCCTCCGTGGCGGAGATCCGCGAGAAGTTCCAGAAGCGGCGCGCCAGCGGCGCCGGCCGGCTGGACGCCGCCCTGCGCAAGCTCCTCGGTCTGGACGCCAAGCTCCGCCAGTACCGCGACGGCGAACGCTTCGTCCGGGCCGTGGCCGGACAGGTCGGCATGGACGGCTTCAACCGCGTCTGGACCTCCCCCAACACCCTGCCCACCAAGGCGGAGATCGCCCGCCCCGCCGACTGGATCGCCCGGGTGCACCGCCTCGGAGCGGCGGGTGACGGCGCCGCCCCCCGCGACCCCGGACCGAGTGAGGCACAGGAGTGACGCGGGAGGTGTGATGGTGTCCCTGTGAAGGCTTCAGCATCACCCGTCCGAGGGACCGTGGGCCGTGGATAGGCGTGCGATGCTCAGGGAACGGCTCGTCTCTGTCACCATCGACGCACTCTGAGTGACATCCCGGTCCGGTCCTGACTCCCGCGGACCGGGCCCCGGACACCCCCGGGGTCACCCGAGCCGCTCCGAGTCACCTGAGCCACACACACCTCCACCGAAGGGCACCGGACATGGGTCCCCATCCTGCGGTCGCGGCGATACGCCTGGCGGTCCGCCGCGTTCTCCACGACGTACTCACCGACGCCACCGGCCGCGCCCCCGGCGCGGACGCGGACGGCGCCGCCGACGCGCGCCCCCTGGTGCTCGTCGCCTGCTCCGGCGGCGCCGATTCCATGGCGCTCGCCTCCGCGCTCGCCTTCGAGGCCCCCAAACTCTCCGTGCGCGCCGGCGGGATCACCGTCGACCACGGCCTCCAGGCCGGCTCCGACCTGCGCGCGGCCGAGGTGCTCGGCCGGATGGCCGCCCTCCGCCTGGACCCCGTCGAGTCGGTCTCCGTCCGGGTCGGCCGCGGCGGAGGCCCCGAGGCCGCCGCCCGGGACGCCCGCTACGGAGCCCTGGACGACGCCGCGGAGCGCCTCGGCGCCGCCGCCGTCCTGCTCGGCCACACCCGCGACGACCAGGCCGAGACCGTGCTTCTCGGCCTCGCCCGCGGCTCCGGGATCCGCTCGCTCTCCGGCATGGCCGAGAAGTCCGCAGGCACCGCCACCCGCGCACCCGGCCGCTACCGCCGGCCCTTCCTGGGCATCGACCGCCAGACCGCCCGCAAGGCGTGCATGGTGCAGTCCCTCCCCGTCTGGGACGACCCGCACAACACCGATCCGGCCTACACCCGCTCCCGGCTCCGCCACGAGGGTCTGCCCGCCCTGGAGAAGGCCCTCGGCAAGGGCGTGGTCGAGGCGCTGGCCCGGACGGCCCAGCTCTCCCGCGACGACGCCGACGCCCTCGACAGCTGGGCGGCGCAGGCCGATGACACCGTGCGCGACGAGACGGGTCGCCTGGAGTGCGCCAAGCTGTACGCCCTGCCCCCCGCCGTGCGCCGCCGGGTGCTGCGCCGGGCGGTGCTCCGGGCGGGCTCCCCGGCGGGCTCGCTCTTCGCCCGCCACATCGAGGAAGTCGACCGTCTCATCACCGGTTGGCGGGGTCAGGGGGCCATCAACCTGCCCGGCCGCGTCGAGGCCCGGCGGCAGGGTGGCAGACTTGTCATCCGGCAGGGCTGAGTGCTGAACCACGGCCGGGGCCGGACGGGGGACCGTCCGGGGCCGGACCGCCAACGAAAGCGATGCGGGTGAACGAGAAGGACATGGGCAGCGATCTTGCTTCGGTGCTCATCACCAAGGAAGAGATCGACGCGAAGCTGGCCGAGCTGGCCGCGAAGATCGACGCGGAGTACGCGGGCAAGGACCTCCTCATCGTCGGCGTGCTCAAGGGCGCCGTGATGGTGATGGCGGACCTGGCGCGCGCCCTCTCCACCCCGCTCACCATGGACTGGATGGCGGTGTCCTCCTACGGCGCCGGCACCCAGTCCTCCGGGGTCGTCCGGATCCTCAAGGACCTGGACACCGACATCAAGGGCAAGCACGTCCTGATCGTCGAGGACATCATCGACTCCGGGCTCACGCTGTCGTGGCTGCTGTCGAATCTCGGCTCCCGCGAGCCCGCCTCGCTGGAGGTCGTGACGCTGCTGCGCAAGCCCGACGCCGCCAAGGTCGCCATCGACGTGAAGTGGGTCGGTTTCGACATCCCGAACGAGTTCGTGGTCGGCTACGGCCTGGACTACGCGGAGAAGTACCGCAACCTGCCGTTCGTCGGGACGCTCGCCCCGCACGTCTACGGCGGCTGATCGACCCTCCGCGAACCCGGACTTCACCCCGGCGGCCCCCAGCCGCCGGGGAACCCCGGGGGATTTCCCGCCGTTGGAGCATGGGAAGGCGGGATTGTCAGCCGTCGCAACACGTCACGGGTGACAATGCAGGGGTACATTCCGAAGAACAGCTTTTCAGACACAAGCAGCTACCCACAGCAGCATCTACCTACGGGCAGGAGGGACGGGGCGCAGTTCGCCCCGTATGGATGGACGTGAAGCGATACTTCCGTGGGCCGGTCATGTGGATCGTGCTGGCCGTCCTCGCCGTGGTCGTGTTGATGAACGTCGTCGGTTCGTCCGGCGGCTACAAGACGGTGGACACCAGCAAGGTTCTGCACGCGATCAGCCAGAACCAGGTCGAGTCGGCGAAGCTCACCACCGGCGACTCCCAGATGATCAAGATCGAGCTGAAGGACGGCCAGAAGCTCGACGACAAGGACAGCGGCTCCAAGTTCCAGGCGAACTACATCGGCAACCAGGGCGTCGACATCGCCAAGCAGTTGCAGGCCGCCTCCGACAACGGTCAGATCCCGGACGGGTACGCCGTCACCCCGGACAAGACGAACCCGTTCCTCGGGGTGCTGCTCTCGCTGCTGCCCTTCGTCCTGATCGTCGTGGTGTTCCTGTTCCTGATGAACCAGATGCAGGGCGGCGGCTCCCGGGTCATGAACTTCGGGAAGTCCAAGGCCAAGCTCATCACCAAGGACACCCCGAAGACGACCTTCGCCGACGTGGCCGGGTCGGACGAGGCGGTGGAGGAGCTCCACGAGATCAAGGAGTTCCTGCAGGAGCCGGCGAAGTTCCAGGCCGTCGGGGCGAAGATCCCGAAGGGCGTGCTGCTCTACGGCCCGCCCGGCACCGGCAAGACCCTCCTCGCGCGGGCCGTGGCCGGTGAGGCCGGGGTGCCGTTCTACTCGATCTCGGGTTCCGACTTCGTCGAGATGTTCGTCGGTGTCGGTGCCTCCCGGGTCCGTGACCTCTTCGAGCAGGCCAAGGCCAACGCCCCGGCCATCGTCTTCGTCGACGAGATCGACGCCGTCGGCCGGCACCGCGGTGCGGGTCTCGGCGGCGGCCACGACGAGCGCGAGCAGACGCTGAACCAGCTGCTCGTGGAGATGGACGGCTTCGACGTGAAGGGCGGGGTCATCCTGATCGCCGCCACGAACCGTCCCGACATCCTCGACCCGGCGCTGCTGCGTCCCGGCCGTTTCGACCGCCAGATCGCGGTGGACCGTCCGGACATGCAGGGCCGCCTGGAGATCCTCAAGGTCCACCAGAAGGGCAAGCCGGTCGCCCCGGACGTGGACCTGTCGGCGGTCGCCCGCCGCACCCCCGGCTTCACGGGTGCCGATCTGTCGAACGTCCTGAACGAGGCGGCGCTGCTGACCGCCCGTTCGGACAAGAAGCTGATCGACAACCACATGCTGGACGAGGCGATCGACCGTGTGGTCGCGGGCCCGCAGAAGCGGACCCGGATCATGTCGGACAAGGAGAAGAAGATCACCGCGTACCACGAGGGCGGACACGCCCTGGTCGCGGCGGCTTCTCCGAACTCCGACCCGGTCCACAAGATCACGATCCTGTCCCGTGGTCGGGCCCTGGGTTACACCATGGTCCTGCCCGACGAGGACAAGTACTCGACCACGCGCAACGAGATGCTCGACCAGCTGGCGTACATGCTGGGCGGGCGCGCGGCGGAGGAGCTGGTCTTCCACGACCCGACCACCGGCGCGGCCAACGACATCGAGAAGGCCACGGCCACGGCCCGCGCGATGGTCACCCAGTACGGCATGACGGAGCGCCTCGGCGCGATCAAGTTCGGCGGGGACAACACCGAGCCGTTCCTGGGTCGTGAGATGGCGCACCAGCGCGACTACTCGGAAGAGGTCGCGGCGCTGGTCGACGAAGAGGTCAAGAAGCTCATCGAGACCGCGCACAACGAGGCCTGGGAGATCCTCGTCGAGAACCGCGACGTCCTCGACAACCTGGTCCTCGCCCTCCTGGAGAAGGAGACGCTGGGCAAGGAGGAGATCGCCGAGATCTTCTCGGCCCTCGTCAAGCGCCCGGCCCGTCCCGCGTGGACCGGCTCCTCCCGGCGCACCCCCTCCACCCGTCCGCCGGTGCTCTCCCCCAAGGAGCTGTCGCTGACGAACGCCGCCAACGGCAGCGCGGCTGCCGCCCCGGCCCCGGTGTCGACGGAGAAGTCCGACGCGCCGGCCGCCGAGGAGCGACCGGAGGGCTGACCGGCCGCCGGACGCGTCCGGCCCGGAATGGATGCCGCGCCCCCCAGGATCTAGCCTGGGGGGCGCGGCACTTTTTCGGCCCGCGCGTGGACACAGGAACGAGGAACGAACAGATGACGGACCCAGTGACCCTGGACGGCGAGGGCACGATCGGCGAGTTCGACGAGAAGCGCGCCGAGGCCGCCATTCGTGAACTCCTCATCGCCGTCGGCGAGGACCCGGACCGCGAGGGACTCCAGGAGACCCCGGCCCGGGTGGCGCGCGCCTACAAGGAGATCTTCGCGGGTCTGTGGCAGAAGCCGGAGGAGGTCCTGACCACCACCTTCGACCTGGGCCACGACGAGATGGTCCTGGTGAAGGACATCGAGGTGATGAGCTCCTGCGAGCACCACCTGGTGCCCTTCCACGGGGTGGCGCACGTCGGGTACATACCGTCCACGGACGGCAAGATCACCGGTCTGTCGAAGCTGGCCCGCCTGGTGGACGTGTACGCCCGCCGGCCGCAGGTGCAGGAGCGGCTGACCACCCAGATCGCCGACTCCCTGATGGAGATCCTGGAGCCCCGCGGCGTGATCGTGGTCGTGGAGTGCGAGCACATGTGCATGACCATGCGCGGGGTCCGCAAGCCCGGGGCGAAGACCATCACCTCGGCGGTCCGCGGCCAGCTCCGCGACCCCGCCACCCGCAACGAGGCCATGAGCCTGATCATGGCCCGCTGAGCGGGTCCGGAAACGACGCGGCGGCCCCCACCCTCGGGTGGGGGCCGCCGTCGTGCGTGCGGGGTCCGGCCGGTCAGGCGCGGGCGCGGGAGGCGCCGTCGGTGTCGTCCCCGTCCTCGGGGAGTCGGCAGACCCGCTCCAGGAAGAGGGCCGCGGCGATCACGGCGGCTCCGGCGAGGACCGACAGGCCCGCGTAGAGGGCCTGGTCCCGGCGGGCGGGCACGTCGAGGCCGTCCATCAGCAGGAAGACGCCCGTACCGCCGTAGGCCCCGGCCACGAGGGCCGCGACCAGGGCGCTGGCCTGGGCGAAGACCACGGAGCGGGCCGCCATGAGCGGCTCCACTCCCTTGGCCCCGGGGCGGCGCTCCCGCTGGGCCTTGAGCCGGGAGCGCAGCGACAGCGCCGTGGCCAGCAGGACCGCGGCGATCACGGCCAGGACCACGGGGGCGGCCAGCGGGACCCCGGGCAGGTTGCCGTAGGCGTTCCACAGTCGGGCGCCCGCCCAGGACAGCACCCCGGCGATGAGGAAGATCCCCGCCAGGACGCCCGCTTTCAGTTGCTTCACGTGCCCGTTCCCCGCTTTCGGCGCTGCCGCGGTCGGCCCGCGACTGCCAGGCTAACGACTACTCGGGCAGCCGCAGTTCCAGGTCGGTGCGCGCGCTGACCCCGTCGGTGCCGAGTGCGGCGAGGAGGTCGGCCACGGCGCCGTGGCCGGGGAGCTGTGCCTCCGGGTCCACGTCGTTCCAGGGGGCGAGCACGAAGGCCCGCTGGTGGGCGCGCGGGTGCGGCAGGGTGAGGGTCGGGTCGGCGGAGACGGTGTCGGCGTAGGAGACGATGTCCACGTCGATGGTGCGCGGTCCCCAGCGCTCTTCCCGCACCCGGTCGAAGGCTTCTTCGATGGCGTGGCCGCGCTCCAGCAGGGAGCCCGGGGGCAGGGTGGTCTTCACCGCGACCACGGCGTTGAAGTAGGAGGGCTGGGAGCCCGGCTCGACGCCCCAGGGCTCGGTCTCGTAGACCCGGGAGACGGCTTTGACGCGCAGCCCGGGGGTGTCCCCGAGGGCGTCGACGGCACCCTGGAGGGTCTCCAGGCGGTTGCCGAGGTTGGCGCCCAGGGCGATCACCGCCCACTTGGGGTTCGACAATGTCACGTCGGCGGCGTCCACCTGCTCGACCACGGCAGCCGGTACAGGCTGGACGGTCGGGTCGCTCTGGGCGTTCAGTCCGTTGTTCATGCGCGGCTCCGGGTGATCGTGATGGTCACGTCGTCGAAGGGGACGGTGATCGGCGCGTCCGGCTTGTGCACGACGACCTCCACCTGGGCTACCGCCTCGTGCTTGAGGCACTGTTGTGCGATCCGCTCGGCGAGGGTCTCGATGAGGTCCACGGGCTCGCCCTGCACCACGTCGACGACCTCTTCGGCCACGACGCCGTAGTGGACGGTCTTCGCCAGGTCGTCATCGGCCGCTGCGGGGCGGGTGTCGATGTGGAGCACCAGGTCCACGATGAAGGTCTGGCCCTCTTCGCGTTCCCGGGGGAAGACGCCATGGTGCCCGCGGGCCTTGAGGCCGCGCAGCGCGACACGATCCACGCGAATCACTCCTGCTTTCGTAGGTTCTCCGGGTCCGGTTCCTGCCGGTCCCATGGGCCTACGCCGAGTGCGGTCGGCGTCGTCCTCCTTCGAATTTACCTGCGGGTGATGACGCCGGGTGCCCAAGGGGTGGCTCCGGCCCCGTCAGAGCCTCCGGATCGCGTGTGCCCCGTGTTCGCGGAGCGTAACCGTCCGCCGATCGGCCCCCGGCCGCGCGAGGGCCGGCCGGTGGGGGTCCGGGCCTGGTGGCGGCGGGGCCGCGGGCGGTTCAGGCCCCCTCGTCGGGCTCCTCGTCCTCGTTCTCGGTGAGCACGGGGGAGCCGTGGTGGGACCAGATCCGCCAGCCGGCGGGTGTGCGGCGGAACACATTGGTGGCGACCACCAGCTGGCCCACCAGGGGGCCCAGCTCCCCGGCCTCCTCGGCGGGGCCGCCGCTGAGGATGTTCTCGGTGCAGGTGACCACCGCGGTGTCCCCGATGACGGTGGTCCGGGTGTCGGTGAGGAAGAACTGGATGTACTCGGTGTGCGCCATGATCAGCGCGTACGAGCGGAGCACCTCGCCGCGGCCGGACAGGACCGGCCAGCCGGGGTGCACGCAGGAGATCTCGTCGTCGAGCCAGAGCGCGGACAGCTTCTCGAAGTCGCCCTGCTCCATCGCCTCGTAGAAGGCGGTGTTCGCGGCCTCCACGGCCTCCGTACCGCTGTCGTCGGGGCTCACCGGGCGGCGCCCTCGACGGCGCGGGCGACCCGGACGGCGTCGGCGGTGGCCCGGACCTCGTGGACGCGGACGGCCCAGGCGCCCTCGTGGGCGGCGATGGCGGAGACGGCGGCGGTGGCCGCGTCCCGTTCCCGGGCGGGCGGCGGGGCGGCTCCGTCGGGGCCGGCCAGGACCCGGCCGAGGAAGCGCTTGCGGGAGGCGGCCACCAGCAGGGGCCGGCCCAGGGCGCCCAGCTCGCGCAGGTGCGCGACCAGGGCGAGGTCGTGCGCGGCGTCCTTGGCGAAGCCCAGGCCGGGGTCGACCACCAGCCGGTCGGGGGCGATGCCGCCTGCGATGACGGCCTCCATCCGGGCCCGCAGCTCGGCGGCCACCTCGGCGACCACGTCGGTGTAGACGGCCCGGCTGTTCATGTCGGCGCTGAAGCCGCGCCAGTGCATGACCACGAAGGGGACTCCGGTGGCGGCGACGGCGGGGATCATGCCGGGGTCGGCGAGGCCGCCGCTGACGTCGTTGACCAGCAGGGCGCCCGCGGCCACGGCCCGCTCGGCGACCTCGGCCCGCATGGTGTCCACGGAGACCGCGACCCCTTCGGAGGCGAGCCCGCGGACCACGGGCACCACCCGGCGCAGCTCCTCCTCGGCGTCCACCCGGCTGGCGCCGGGGCGGGTGGACTCCCCGCCCACGTCGACCAGGTCGGCGCCCTGGGCGACCAGGTCCAGGCCCCGCTTGACGGCGGCGGTGGTGTCGAACCAGCGGCCGCCGTCGGAGAAGGAGTCGGGGGTGACGTTGACGACCCCCATCACCGCACAGCGGTCCCAGTCCGGCAGCCCCACCACCCGGCCCCGGCCGCCCCCGACGGTGGTCTCGTCGTCGCCGCGCAACGTGTTCATGCCCCCAGGGTAGGGCCGGGCCCCGACCGCTACGCGGCCTGGACCTCCCGCTCGCGCTGGGGGGCGGACAGCGGGGCCGCCGGGGCGATCACCGCGTGCGCGCAGGGCCGCTGCGGCCGGGCCGGGCGGCGGCTCGCGAAGAGCCGGGGCAGGGCCAGGGTGACGAAGCCCTCGGCCTGCATCGCGGCGAACCCGATGCGGGGCAGGTCACGGGTGGTGCGGAAGACCACGAAGCGGGGCTCCCAGCGGGGCCGGAACTTCGCGTTGAACTTGTACAGGGACTCGATCTGGAACCAGCGGGACAGGAACACCAGCAGGCCGCGCCAGGCGCGCAGCACCGGTCCGGCGCCGATCTTCTCGCCGCGGGCGAGGGCCGAGCGGAACATCGCGAAGTTCAGCGAGACCTTCTCGATCTTCAGGTCGGGGGCGGCCTGGAGGGCGGCCACGATCAGCAGCTCGTTCATGCCGGGGTCGGCGGCGCGGTCGCGGCGCATGAGGTCGAGGGACATGCCGTCCGGGCCCCAGGGCACGAAGTGCAGCACCGCTTTGAGGTCCCCGTACGGGCCGGGGGCGGCGCCCTCGGCCTCCTCGGGGTCGGTGCGGTGGGCGGTGGCGATGATGCAGTCGCCGTCCCCGGCCTCGCCGACCCGGCCCAGGGCCATGGAGAACCCGCGCTCGGTGTCGGTGCCGCGCCAGGCGGCCGCGGCGGCCCGGACGTGCGCCAGCTCGGTCTCGTCCAGCTCGCTGACCCGGCGGACCCGGGTGGTGTAGCCGTTGCGCTCGATGCGCTTCACCATCTGGCGGACGTTGCGCATGGCGCGGCCGCTGAGGGAGAAGTCCTTCACGTCCACGATGGCCTCGTCGCCGAGCTCCAGGGCGTCCAGCCCGGTCTCGCGGGTCCAGACCTCGCCGCCGGTCTCGCTGCAGCCCATCACGGCCGGGGTCCAGGAGTGGGCGCGGGCCTCGTCCATGAACCGCTCGATGGCCCCGGGCCACGCCTCGACGTCCCCGATCGGGTCGCCGGAGGCCAGCATGACCCCGGAGACCACCCGGTAGGTGACGGCGGCCTTGCCGCTGGGGGAGAAGACCACGGCCTTGTCGTGGCGGAGCGCGAAGTGGCCCAGGGAGTCCCGGCCGCCGTGCTTCTCCAGCAGGGCGCGCAGCTTGTCCTCGTCCTCGGCCGTGAGGCGGGCGGCCGGGTGCTCGGGGCGGAAGGCCAGGTAGATGGTGGTGATCGCGGTCAGCAGGCCGAGGGCGCCGAGGGAGTAGCCCACCGTCCAGGACACCCGTCCGGCGTAGTCGACCGGTCCTTCGAAGCCGAAGAGCCCGTAGATCACGTGGGTGAGCTGGTCGGCGACGCCCGGGTCGCCGAGGACCCGGCGCGGGTGCGAGTTGACGATCACCAGGCCGAGGCCGATGGAGAAGGCGCTCATGAGCACGAAGTTCGCCAGGGCCTTCCAGCGGCTGCGCGGGTCGGGCAGCGCGTCGAACTCACCCTGATGGCGGAGCAGCAGCGCGAGGAGCGCCGCGGCCAGCAGCACGCCGATCACGGAGTGCCGGTACGTGAACTGCGCCACTGCCCCCGCGGGCAGCAGGATCACGGCGGCCCGCCAGGCGCGGCGCTTGCGGCGCTTCAGCCCGTGGGCGAGGAGGAGCAGCAGCACGCCGGCGCTGATCGCCAGGGCCGCCGCGAAGGGGCCGAGGGAGCCGGGCAGGACCTCGGTGACCGCGTGGATCCGGCTGTGCCGGAACCGGGGGAAGACCCCGGCCGCGATGTCGAGGAGCCCGACGAGGGCCACGGCGGTGCCCACCAGGCCCGGTACCTTCTCCGGCCGTGGCCCGCGGAGGATGCGGCGGACCCCGTGCGGAACCTGTCCCGACTTATCGCCATCTATCCTGCTAGACATCGCTTCCCGTGACTCCGTGAGTGATCCTGTGGCCGAGGTGCCACAGCGGCATCCGGACATGTGCGACCACTAGGACGGCGCAGAGCGGGAGCGGGTTCACTTCCGCCGGGAAAAAATCCGGGGAAGGACTCGAAACCGCCGGCAAGAAAGTCACTGACTGCTCATGGGTCTCACCAGCAATACGGTTCTGGCGCTCGCCATCCTGGCCGGTGTGCTGCTCTTCGCGGCCACCGTCTGGTGGTGGCCGAAGCTGTCGGGTCGCACCTGGCGCGCGGTCGCCGGCCGGATCGGACTTCTCCTCGCGACACAGTTGGCGCTGTTCTCCGCGGTGGGCCTCGCGGCCAACAAATCGTTCCTCTTCTACGGCTCCTGGGCGGACCTGTTCGGTCAGGAGACCGAAATGGGAGTGGTGGTCGACCATTCCGCCGGGGCGAAGGACATCAAGGTCGTCGGCACCCAGAAGCTGGACGTCCCCGGCAGCGGGAACCCCGCGGTCGGCGGGCAGATCCAGAAGGTGGTGGTCGCCGGGGAGAAGTCGAAGATAACCAGCCCGGCGTACGTCTACCTGCCGCCGGAGTACTTCCAGCCGCGGTACGCCAAGGAGAACTTCCCGGCCGCCCTCGTGCTCACCGGATACCCGGGCACCGCGGAGAACCTGATCAAAGGGCTGAACTACCCGAAGACCGCCTTCAAGCAGGTCAAGGCGGGAAAGATGAAGCCGATGATCCTGGTGATGCTGCGGCCGACCGTGGCCCCGCCGCGGGACACGGAATGCGTGGACATCCCCGGCGGCCCGCAGACGGAGACCTTCTTCGCGAAGGACCTGCCGAAGGCCGTCAAGGAGACCTACCGCGTCGGTGACAAGCCGCAGAACATGGGCTTCATCGGGAATTCCACCGGCGGCTACTGCGCCCTGAAGATCACCCTCCACCACCCGCAGACCTTCGGGGCGGCCGCCGGCCTGTCGGCGTACTACAAGGCTCCGGACGACCCCACCACCGGTGACCTCTTCCACGGGAACGAGGCGCTGGAGCGGCGCTCCGACATCCTGCGCAGCATGAAGGACCTGCCGGCCTCGCCGGAGCCGACCTCCTTCCTGGTGACCAGCAGCAAGTCGGGCGAGGGCAACCTCTCGGACACCAAGAAGTTCATCAAGCTGGTGAAGTCCCCCGACCGGGTCTCCTCGATCGTCCTCGACAGCGGCGGCCACAACTTCAACACCTGGCGCCGGGAGATCCCCCCGATGCTGGAGTGGATGAGCGGCCGCATCACGGCCTGATCCACGGGCCCCCGGGCCTACCTGCCGGCCCCCTGATCCCGACCCCCGGGCGCGCCCGACAGCGCGGAGCCCCCGGACGGCGAGGCCGTCCGGGGGCTCCGGCGTTCCCCGGGCCGGGTCAGTCGGCCGTGGGGGCCGTGGGGGCCGGTTCCGGCGGGGCGGCCCGGCGCAGTGCCCGGTGCACCCCCGCCGGGGTCAGCACGCCCAACGCCTCACCGGTGTCGGGGGCGGTGACCGCGATCCGGCCCGCGTCCTCCTGGAGCAGCAGGGCCAGGGCCTGCCGCAGGGAGGCGCCCAGCTCCACGGAGGGCAGTCCGGCCGCGGCGCCCCGCTCCGAGCCGCCGGGCTCCAGGTCGGCCTCGGAGACCCCGGTGACCGCGAGTCGCTTCAGGCCCCGGTCCGAACCGACGAATCCGGCCACGTAGTCGGTGGCGGGGGCGGCCAGCACGGCCGCCGGGGCGGCGAACTGCTCGATGGTCCCGTGCCCGTACACGGCCATCCGGTCCCCGAGCCGGACGGCCTCCTCCAGGTCGTGGGTGACCAGCAGGATCGTCTTGCGCACGGTCCGCTGGAGGGCCAGGAACTCGTTCTGCAGCCGCTCGCGGACCACCGGGTCCACCGCCCCGAACGGCTCGTCCATCAACAGCACCGGCGGGTCCGCGGCCAGTGCCCGGGCCACCCCGACCCGCTGCCGCTGCCCGCCGGAGAGCTGCTCCGGGTAGCGGTCGCCGTACACGGCCGGATCCAGCCCCACCAGCTCCAGCAGCTCGGCCGCCCGGGCGCGGGCCTTGGCCCGGCCGGTGCCCAGCAGCCGCGGCACGGTGGCGGTGTTCTCCAGGACCGTCTTGTGGGGGAAGAGCCCCACCTGCTGGATCACGTACCCGATGCGGCGGCGCAGCTCCACCGGGTCGGCGGCGGCGATGTCCTCCCCGGCCAGCAGGATCCGGCCGGAGGTGGGCTCGATCAGGCGGTTGACCATCTTCATCGTGGTGGTCTTGCCGCAGCCCGAGGGCCCCACCAGGGTGACCAGCTCGCCCTCGGCCACCTCGAAGGAGAGGTCCTCGACGGCGGTGGTCCCGTCCGGGTAGCGCTTGGTCACCTGCTCGAATCGGATCATCGTGCCATCTTCGCTCAGTCGCGCGGGTGAAGTGTGAAGGACGTGTTGCCCGCAGGCAAAGGATCAAGCCACTTCCGGGGGACAAGGGTTAGGGTCGCGTACGGAGGACAGCCGGTGACGGGGGGTGGGAAGTGACGGTTCAGCAGAACTGCCTGGTGGCGAACGACTGGATCTGCTGGGAGTACGTGCGCTCCCGCAGCGAGGAACTGACCGACGCCACCGTCCAGCACGTCTGGATCACGGTCCTGTCGGTGCTCCTCGGCCTCCTGGTGGCCCTGCCGCTGGCCCTGCTGGCCCGCCGGGGACGCCACTTCGCCGCACCCGTGCTGGCCCTGACCACCATCCTCTACACGGTGCCCTCGCTGGCCATGTTCTCCCTGCTCCTGCCCGTCTTCGGACTGTCCGCGAGCCTGGTGGTCACCGGCCTGGTGCTGTACTCGCTGACCATTCTGGTGCGCAACGCCCTGGCCGGTCTGGAGGCCGTCCCCGCGGAGGTGAAGGAGGCGGCCCGCGGCATGGGCTACGGACCGCTGCGGCTGCTGTGGCAGGTGGAGCTGCCGCTCGCGCTGCCCGCCCTGTTCGCGGGGATCCGCATCGCGACCGTCTCCACCGTGGCCCTGACCACCGTCGGCTCGATCGTCGGCAAGGGCGGCCTGGGCAATCTGATCGCCCCGGCCGTGAACAGCTCCTTCAAGGCCCAGGTGCTCACCGCCTCGGTGCTCTGCGTGCTCCTGGCCCTCGTCGCCGACCTGCTGCTCCTCGGCGTGCAGCGGCTGCTGACCCCGTGGACCCGGGCCTCCCGCGGTACCCGCGGCGCCGGCGGCTCCCGACCGAACGGGCGGCGGTCCCGGACCGCCCCGACCTCCGGGGCGGCCGGCGCCCCGGTCGGGAAGGCGTGACCGTGGGCGTACTGGGAGAAGCCTGGAACTGGCTGGCGGACGGGGCGAACTGGTCCGGGGAGAGCGGCGTCTGGCACCGGCTCGGCGAACACGTCTACGTCAGCGGACTGGCCCTGCTGATCTCCTGCGCCGTGGCCCTGCCGATCGGCCTGTGGCTGGGCCACACCGGACGCGGCGGCGCCCTCGCCGTCAACGTCTCCAACGTGGGCCGTGCGGTGCCGGTCTTCGCGGTCCTCGCCCTGTTCATGGTCTCCCCGCTGCGCAGCGCCGGGTACGTGCCGACGGTGACGGCCCTCGTGCTGTTCGCGGTGCCGCCGCTGCTGACCAACGCCTACGTGGGCATGCGCGAGGTGGACCGGTCGGTGGTGGAGGCCGCGCGGGGCATGGGCATGTCCGGCACGCAGCTGTTCCGGCAGGTGGAACTGCCCCTGGCCCGGCCGCTGGTGATGACGGGTCTGCGCTCCGCCGCCGTGCAGGTGGTGGCGACCGCCACCATCGCCGCGATGGTCGGTCAGGGCGGCCTCGGCCGCATCATCACCGCTGGGTTCAACACCTACGACACCGCGCAGGTCGTCGCGGGAGCCGTGCTGGTGGCCGCGCTGGCCCTGCTGGTCGAAGGGTTCCTGGTGGCCGCCGACCGACTGCTGGGCCCGGTGCGCCGCTGACGCCGCCCGGGACGGGACCGCCCCCACCGGCCGGCGGTCCGGCCGCGTCGCAGACCGGACGCTGACCGCCAGCACCCACACTTCGCACGTCCCCGGGACCACCCGTCCCGGGACCACCCGTCCACGACGTACCACCGAACGGAGTTCCCCGATGAGCAGGACCACTCGCGCCCTCGGCGCGGCCCTGGGCGCGCTGGCCCTGGCGGGCTCGCTCGCCGCCTGCGGCGGCGACAGCCTGGAGAAGAGCAAGGACGGCGGCTCGGCGAGCGCCTCCGCCGGGGGCGGGAAGAAGGGCTCGCTGGTGGTCGGCGCGGCCGGCTTCACCGAGTCCAACGTCCTCGCCGAGCTGTACGCCCAGCTGCTCAAGGACGCCGGCTACGGCGCGAGCATCACCACGGTCGCCAACCGCGAGCTGTACGAGCCCGCCCTGGAGAAGGGCGAGATCGACGTCGTCCCGGAATACGCGGCCACCCTCGCGGAATTCCTCAACGCCAAGGTGAACGGCCCGAAGGCGCCCGAGCAGAAGCCGGTGGCCTCCAGCGACGTGAACGCCACCGTGGCCGCGCTGGAGAAGCTGGCCGGCCCGCTCGGACTGAAGGTGCTGCCCGCGGGCGGGGCGGTGGACCAGAACGCCTTCGCCGTCAGCAAGGAATTCGCCGCGAAGAACAACCTCAAGACCCTTTCGGACCTGGGGAAGTCCAAGATCGAGGTGAAGATCGCCGCCGGTGACGAATGCGCGGTGCGCCCCTTCTGCGCGGTGGGCCTGAAGGAGAAGTACGGAATCAAGGTTTCCGGCATCGACCCGAAGGGCGTCGGCACCCCGCAGTCCAAGCAGGCCGTCAAGGACGGGGTGGACCAGCTGGTGCTGACCACCACCACGGACGCCACCCTGGACGGCTACGGGCTGGTCCTCCTGGAGGACGACAAGAAGCTCCAGAACGCCGACAACGTGCTCCCCGTGGTGAACGCGAAGGAGGCCGGCTCCCCCGAGGTGGCCGCCGCCCTCGGAAAGCTCACCCAGGTGCTCACCACCGCCGACCTGGTGGAACTCAACCGCAAGGTGGACGCCGAGCGCGCCAAGCCCGCCGACGTGGCCAAGGAGTACCTGGAATCCAAGGGCCTCCTGAAGAAGTAGCGGCGGAACTCCCGCAGTTCCGGACAAGGGGCCGGAAAAGGGCTCGACCGGTACCGGAGATGACATCCGATCCGACCCGGAGAAGCGGTCGGAGAAGAGGTCGGAGAAGGCACCGGAAGGGCCCGTGACGGGGCTGTGATCCCTTCGTGGGGCAACCGACGGGAACGGATTCCCGGGCGGCTGCCCCACGTCGGGGCCACGCACGGTAAATTTCAGGCCATGCCACGTGGACGCCATCGCCAATCACCTCCGCTGCACCGGCTGCTGACCCCTTCGGCCATCGCCGGGGTCTCCCTGGCGGGCGCCGCCGGCGCCTGGCTGCTCGCCGAACCACTGGCACTGCGCCTCCTGGTGGCCCTCACCGCCGCGGCCGGGGTCACCGGGGCCGTGGTGATGCGCGGCTGGGACCGCGCCGCCGGCCGTCGCGTCGCCGAGCTGGGCCGCGAGCGGGTCCGCGAGGAATGGCGCACCGAGGACCGCATAGCCGAGCTGGAGAACCGGCTGGAGGAGGCCCGCGTGCTGCGGGCCCGGATCGACGCGAAGCTCCGCAGCAAGCGCATGGAGCTGGCCGGGCTCCGCGGCGAGCACGCGGCCCTGCTGCGCCGCTACGCCACCGCCGAGACCGAGCGGGCCGGCGTCCTGGAGGACCGCCGCCTGCTCACCATCGAGGCGAACGCCCCGGCCGGCGAGCTGGCCGCGGTCACCGAGGAGCGCACGGCCGCGGGCGCCCCGACGGCCGTGGGCTACGCCCGCGCCGCCGCCGCGCTGACCGCCCTGGCCGGCCGCCGCTCCGGCCCCGCCGCCCTGCCGCCGGCCCCGCCCCGCCCCGGCCCCGACGGACCCACCGGCTCCGGCGCCCCGGCCCCTACCGCCGACGCCCCGGCCGTCCCCGCGCAGGCCCCGGCCGCCGAGGCCGCTCAGGCCGCCCCCGCGGAGCCCCGCCCCGCCGCCCCCGCCCCCGAGCACGGCCGCGCCCTGCCGGGCCCCCAGGGCGCCGCCCTGCCCGCCCGCCGCCCCGCCCCGGCCGCCACCTCCGTGGAACCGGCCCCCGACCGCCGCGCCGCGGTCCGCCTGGAGGGCGGCTTCGACTTCTTCGGCACCAAGAGCGCCGACGAGGCCCGCGCGGCCATCGAGGCCGTCCAGAACGAGGACCTCGCCGACGTGGTCGGGGCCGAGGCCCTCGCCGCCCACAAGGCCGAGTCCGGGGAGCCCGCCTTCAAGCCCCGGGACCCGCAGCAGACCGTCACCGGCCAGGTCGTCGACCTGACGGAACACGACGAGACCGAGCCCATCGACGTGGTCACGCTGCGCACCGCGATCTCCTGACCGCCCCCTCCGGGACCGGCCGCGGGCCGGGCACCGGGCCGCCCGTGGCGGCCGGTGCCCGGCCCGTCGCGCACCGTCTCCTATGCTCGGAGAAGAACAATTCGAATCCCAGAGGAGCAGAGCATGGGTCAGAACGTCTTCTTCGAGGTGTCCGCCGACGGCGAGAAGCTCGGCCGCATCGAGTTCAAGCTGTACGACGACGTCGTGCCGAAGACGGCCCAGAACTTCCGTGAGCTGGCCACCGGCCAGCACGGCTTCGGCTACAAGGGCTCGCCGTTCCACCGCGTCATCCCGGGCTTCATGCTCCAGGGCGGTGACTTCACCAACCAGAACGGCACCGGCGGCAAGTCCATCTACGGCGAGAAGTTCGCGGACGAGAACTTCCAGCGGAAGCACGACCGCCCGGGCCTGCTGTCGATGGCCAACGCGGGTCCGAACACCAACGGCTCGCAGTTCTTCGTCACCACGGTCGTCACCGGCTGGCTGGACGGCAAGCACGTCGTCTTCGGCGAGGTCGTCTCCGGCATGGACGTCGTCACGGCCGTCGAGGCCCTCGGCAGCGGCTCCGGCCGCACCGCCAAGAAGATCGTCGTCGAGGACAGCGGTCTCGTCTGAGTCGCACCCCGGCGCACCGCCGGAGGCCGGCACCCCGCCCGGGGTGCGTCGTCGTTGTCACCTTGAGATCGGTTGTGGTCTTTACTCTTGACGCAGACGGGCC
>NZ_JBEOSD010000105.1:0-28454 GCF_040302735.1 Streptomyces sp. NPDC097619
GGGGGGGGGGGGGGGGGGGGGGGGGGTGGTGGGTGGGGGGGGGGGGGGGGGGGGGGGGGGGGGGGGGGGGGGGGGCCGGCCGCGGGCGCGCCGGACGCGCCCCGGTCGGTGGTGGAGGGCTGCGGCCAGGTGGCGAGCAGGGCAGGGGTCATCGCGCTTCGTCCTTCACGGGTTCCGGACCGGAAGAGGGCGCGCCGGAGCGAGGAGGTGGCGCGCGCGGCCGCCCGAGGGCGGTTCCGGTGAGGGGTGGTCCGGCGGGCGCGGAGCGCGGCCGCCGGTGCCCGGGCGCGGTCACGGACGCGCCGGGGTGCCTGCTGTCAGCGGACAGCGGGCACCGCGGGCGGACCCCGGAAGGTGAGCGCGCGGGTCAGCAACAGTCCCCGGGGCACCGGTACGGCGCGGACCGGGCGGGGCCCGACCCGGGGGCGGTGCGGTACGGGGACGGGGCGGGCCGGCGGCAGCGGGGCGAGCAGCCGGGCCGCGAAGGCGCCCAGCACCCGGAACGCGGCCCGCTCGCCGCGGGCCAGCCACAGGGCGCACAGGAGGGCGGCCAGCAGGTGCGCGGCGAGCATCCCGGCCCCGGAGGAGCCGAGCAGCCCGAGGGCACCGAGGGGATCGGAGAGGAGGTCGGTGTGCGCGCCGGGGCCGGGCCCCGGGACGGCCGGGGCGAGGGGGGCGTCGGGGAGGACGGCGGCGGCGCCGTGGGCGTGGCCGCCCGGGTGCGCGGCGGCCGCGTGGACGTGCCCGGTTCCCGGGTGCTCGTGCACGGGCGCGGCGACGGGGGAAGGCGTTCCTCTGGTGGAGGTCGAGGGACCGTGCCGCATGGCGAGGTGCCCGGCCCCGGAGCCGCCCGGGCCCGTCAGTGTGAACAGGACGTGCAGGGCCCCTTGCGCGGCCAGCGCGGCCGCCAGCACCGGACCGGTCCGCCGTTCCCGGCCCGCGAGCAGCCAACAGGGCACGCCCACCAGGACCGTGCCGAGGACGAGCGCCCACGGCGGCACGGGTTCACCGGCCATCATCACGTGTCCCAGGGAGGTGAGCAGCACGCACGAGGCCGCGAACACCGCGGCCCGTAACGTCCGTAACCCCCACCCTGCGCTCATGGCGGCCCATCCTCGCACCCGACGGCGGGGGTTCGAAGAGGGCCCGTACAAACTCCCGGCCTCCGGGGCGACTTAGCCATCTGTGAGCGGCGTCACGCGGCGGCCCGGGAACCGGGGGCCCCGCCGACCCGACCCCTCCCGGGCCGGACTCCCCCGGTGACCGCCCCCTCCGAGGAGTCCCCCAGGTGAACCACGTGGCCGCAGCGGCCCCCGGCACGCCCGTCCGGCCGCCCCGCTCCCTCACGGCCCTGCTGACCTGTGCCATGGCCTGCTCGATGATGCAGTTGTTCCTCCTGGGGGCGCTCGGCCCGCGGCTGGTCGCGGATCTCGGGGTGTCCCCCGGCGGTCTCGGGCTGGCCGTCACCCTGGGCTTCGGGGCGGCGGCCGTCCTGTCCCCAGTGGGAGGTCGGGTCGTGGACCGGGTGGGTCCCCGCGCGTGCCTGACGGCCCTGTTCCTCGTCTCGGCGGTGGCCCTGACGCTGATCGGGGCGGCCCCCGGGCCCGGGTTCCTGCTCGGGGCGGTGGCCCTCGGCGGGCTGCCCCAGGCCCTGGCCAACCCGGCGACGAACCGGGCGATCCTCGCCGCCGTCCACCCCGAACGGCGCGGCGCGGTCACCGGACTGAAGCAGTCCGGGGTGCAGTGGGGCGCGTTCGCCGCCGGCCTGCCGCTGGCCGCCCTCGCCGGACCCGTGGGCTGGCGGCCCGCCGTCTGGCTGGCGGCGGTGGCCGCGCTGGGCTGCGCGATCTGGGCCCTGTGGGTGCTTCCCCCGGATCCTGCTCCGCGTGCGGGTGCGGGAACGGCGGGTGGGGCGGGGGCCGGGTCCCCGGCGGGGAAGGGGCTCGGCCGCGGACAGGGTGGGGACCGAACGGTGCCCTGGCTGGCGGCCTTCTCGGTGCTGCTGGGCTGCGGGATCGCCTCCGTGAACACGTACGCCGCCCTGTACGGCACCGAACGGCTCGGCTTCGGCCCGACCGCGGCGGGCGCGTTGGTCGCCGTGCTCGGTCTGGCCGGCATCGCGGGCCGGATCGGCTGGTCCCGGATCGCGGGGCGGCCCGACCGGGCCGTACGGCTCCCCGGCGCGCTCGCCGTCGGCGCGGTCGGGGCGACCGCCCTGCTGGGGGCCTCGGACCGGGTTCCCGTCCTCGTCTGGGCGGGCGTCCTGGCCATGGGCGGCTGCGCGGTGGCCGGCAACGCCGTGTCGATGGTCCTCGTCATGCAACGCGCCGCACCCGGTCGCGCCGGGCAGGACTCCGCCCTGGTCTCGGCCGGGTTCTTCGCCGGATTCGCCCTCGGCCCACCCCTGTTCGGCCTGCTCGCGGACGCGGGCCGCTACGGCGCCGGTTGGCTCCTCGTGGCCGCCGAGTTCGCGGCGGCCGCCGCGATCGCGGGCCGGTGGGCGACCCACGACCGCCGGGCCCGGGCGCACGAACGGACCTGACCACGGCGAGCCGGAGGCACCCGACACGGGAGGACGCGGCCCGGCCGGTCGGGGACCAAGGACGGGCGGACGGGCCGGGCGCACGCGATCGGGCGGAACTCGGGATCGCACGTGCACGAGGACGCGAAGGCGCGAGAACGCGGGGGACGGGACGGCGGAGTGACGGATGACGGGGTGAGGGTGACCGATCGGGGTGAGGGGTGACGGGGTGAGCGGTGACGGGGTGACGGAGATCCACGGGCGCGGCGAGGGCGGGCCCGGGTACGGGGGCTCGGGGACGGAGACCTGGGCGGTGCGGGCCTTGGACGCCGTACTGGAGCGGGTGGCGGAGACCTCGGCGGCCGTCGGGGACCGGTTCCCGCTGTACGCCGACCCGGACAGCGGGGAATGGACGACCACGGGCCGCGGATCCTGGACGGGAGGCTGCTGGGCCGGGCTGCTCTGGCTGCGGGCCCGGCGCACCGGACGGCCCGCCGATCGGGAACTCGCGGTGCGGACCACCGCCCGGCTCGCGCCGTGGGTGGAGGCCGACACCGCCGCCCGCGGCCTCATCCTCTGGTACGGCACCGCCCTCGCCGACGACCCCGGATCCGCCCGGCTGCGGACCGCCGCCGCGGAAGCCTGCCGGGCCGCCTACGAGCCCGCGCTCGGCCTGGTCCCCTGGGGATCCGCCTTCGGCGGCCCCCGACTGCTGGCCCGTCCCGACGGCGCCCCCGGCACGGCCCGGCTGCTGGCCCTCGTCGACCCGGCCGCGGCGACCTCCCACCTCGCCACCCACCTGCGGCTGTGCCTCGACCACGGCACCCGGCGGTACGACGGCCCCGAGGCGGGCTGGGTACCCGCCCCCGGACCGGGCCCCGGGTGGAGCCGGGGGCGGGCCTGGCTCCACCTCGCCGCGGCGGACGCCGGCCCCCGCTCCACCCGGGGCCCGGGCATGCCGTCGCCCCTCTCCCTGCCGTCGGTGCCACCGGCGGATACCGACGCACCGGTGGACACCTCCGCCGCCGCCGTGACCGCCGTGGCCCTGCTGCGGGCGGGCCGCCGGGAGGCCGGGACCGAGGTGCTCCGGGCGGTGGTACGGGGGCACCTGCGGGCCGGAGGCCGCCTGGTCGACGGCTGCTACGAGGCGGAACGCGGCCTGGCGGTCCGTCACGAGCTGGTGTGGGGAACCTTCTTCCTCGCGGCGGGACTGGCCGTCACGACGGGCCTGGCCCACCCGACCGAACTCTGACCACCGCGAAGCGACCCCTCCCCGGGACCAGGCCGTCGGCCCCCGGCCCGGCCGCGCCCGGCCGCGCCCGGCCGCGCCCGATCGCCGCGCGGACCGGAAGTCGGTGCCGTCGCGCGAGCCGACGCGGGGACGAACGGCCACGTCGGCCACATCGAGCCCGCGCGGCGATGGAGCGCGTCGTCGAGCGGCATCGAGCGCACCACCGCTCGCCCCAGCCCGCCGGGGCGGGGCGGTTTCGTGGGGCGGGTTCGGGAACCCGTGGGAACAGTCGTCCGACTGGTGTTCCGGGGGACGGCCCCCGTGCGTACATCCGGCTTCCCACGAGGGAGAGGCATGGCATCACCAGCCACCACACACACCGTCCGGCCACTGGACGGACTGTGCCTGGAGACCGTCCCGGGCCCGGGGACCGAGACCGCCGCGGCCCTGCTGCGGCAGCTCGGCGCCCGGCCCGGCGACGGGGCGGCTCCGGCGGCCGAGCGGGCGGGCACGGCCGGGACCGAGGGGCGGACCGTGCTGGCGGGGGCCGGGCTCGGCACCGTCTCGGCGCGCACCACCTGGGGCGAGGGCCCGGCGGAGGGCCCGGGGACCGCGCTGTGCGACGAGGCGACGGTGCAGGCCGCCACCGGGATCATGGCGGTCCACGGGCGACGGGACGGCGCCCCGCGCGGGCTGGGCGCCGACTACGCCGAGACCGCTGCCGCCGTCCTGGCCGTCCAGGGGCTCCTGGCCCGCCTGGTGGGGCGGGCCCGCGGCGGTACCGGCACCGAGGTGCGCACCAGTGCCGCGCGGGCCGGGCTGCTGGCGGTCTCCCAGTACCTGGCGGCGGAGGGCGCGGACGAGGCGGAAGCCGCCGACATCGCGCCGGGCGGGCCGCCGTTCCGCTCCGCGGAGGGCACCCTGTTCGAGCTGGAGACCCTCCAGCCAGCCGCCTGGGCCGCTTTCTGGCGGGAGCTCGGCGCCCCCGAGAAGGCGATCCGGGCGGGTTGGCGGCCCTTCCAGTTCCGGTACGCCACCGCCTGCGCCCCCTTCCCGCACGCCCTGCACACGACGGCGTCGACCACCCCCTGGGCGCGGATCCGGGCCGCGGCGGACCGGTCCGGGGCTCAGGTCTGCGCCCTGCGGACGCTCGCGGGACGGGACATACCCGAGGGCCCGGCCGTCCTCCTGGAGCCGGGCCCCGGGCCCGCCGATCCCTGGCCGGGCGGGGCACCCGGGGAAGGGGCCCCGCTGGCCGGACTGACCGTGCTGGAGGCGGGCCGCCGCATCCAGGCCCCGCTCGCCGCGCACCTGTTGGGGCTCCTCGGGGCTCGGGTGATCCGGATCGAACCCCCGGGCGGCGACCCGCTGCGGGGCATGCCCCCGGCGTGTTCGGGGATCTCGGCGCGCTGGCTGGCCCTGAACCGCGGCAAGGAGGCCGTGGAGGCCGACATCACCACCCCGGCCGGCCGCCGAGCGGTCCTCGAACTGGCCTCCGGGGCGGAGGTGTTCCTGCACAACTGGGCTCCCGGAAAGGCCGCCGCGCTGGGCCTGGACCACGGCGATCTGGCGGGCGCGCGCCCCGGGTTGGTGTACGCCTACACCGGCGGCTGGGCCGGGCGGCTGCCGGACGCCCCGATGGGCACGGACTTCATGGTGCAGGCGCGGACAGGGGTCGGGGAGGCCGTGCGACCCTCGGACGAGCCGCCCGCCCCCTCCCTGATGACCCTCCTGGACGTGCTGGGCGGTCTGTTGGGCACCCAGGCGGTGCTGGCGGGCCTGCTGTTGCGCGAACGCGGGGGCACCGGGGTGAGGGTGGAGTCCTCCCTGCTGGGGGCCGCCGACCTGCTGACCGCGGCCGCCCGGGACCGGCTGCGGCGCGGCCGTGATCCGCGACCGCCGGCCGGGTTCCGGCGTCCGCTGCGCACCACCGACGGGTGGGTGGCCGCCGCGGACCTCTCGGCCGCCGCGGCCCGCGCCTACGACCTGGCCCACCTGACCACCGCGGAGGCCGTGGCGCTGCTGCGCAGCCACGGCCTCGCCGCGACCGCCGTCACCCACGAACTCGGCGCCCTGCCGACCGACCCGCGGCTGCCCGGCCCGGTCGGCCGCGACGCCCACGGAGCCCTCGCCGTCCCCCGCCCCTGGAGCCTGTGATGACCGTGACCCTCACCGACCTCGTCCCCGCCGGGCTGCGCCGCGCCTGGGCCGCCGACGGGACCTGCCCCGACCTGGACCTGTACAGCCTGTACCGGGCCCGGCAGATCGCCGATCCGCACCGGACCGCGCTCCTCGACGCCAAGGGCAAGCTCTGCTACACGGCCCTGGACCGCAAGGTGCGATGTCTGGCCGCCGGGCTGGCCGGGCTCGGCATCTCCCCCGGCGAGGTCGTGGGCGTACAACTGCCCGCCGGACGCGAGGCGGTGATCGCCGATCTGGCGCTGGCCGCGCTCGGTGCGGTGGCCCTGCCCTTCCCCGCCGGCCGGGGCAGCCGCGAGGCCCGCTCCCTGCTGGGCCGGTCCGGGGCCGTGGCCGTGATCGCCTCCGCCGTCCATCGGGAAGAGGAGCCGGCCGCCGGGCTCCTCGCGCTGCGCGCCGAACTGCCCCTGCTGCGGCACGTGATCGCCGTCGGTCCGGCGGACCGGATCCCGGCGGGCTGCGCCTCGGTCCGGGAACTGCTGCGGACCGATCCCGCCGCGTTCACCCCGGCCCGCCCGCACCCGGACTCGGCCGCCCGGATCCTGGTCTCCTCGGGTTCCGAGGCCGAGCCGAAGATGATCGCGTACTCGCACAACGCGCTCGCGGGCGGGCGCGGCAACTTCCTCGCCTCGCTGATGCGCGGCGAGGAGGCGCCCCGCTGCCTGTTCCTGGTGCCGCTGGCCTCGGCCTTCGGGAGCACCGGCACCTCGGTGACGCTGGCGCGGCACGGCGGGACCCTGGTGCTGCTGGACCGGTTCACCCCCGAGGCGGCCCTCGACGCGATCGCCGAGCACGCGCCCACGCACGTGCTGGGGGTGCCCACCATGGTGCGGATGATGCTGGACCGGCTGGCGGAACGGCCGCGGGAGCTGCCCGCGCCCACCGCCCTGGTGCTGGGCGGGGCGCCGCTGGACGCGGCCACCGCCCGGGAGGCCCGGGAGGCCTTCGGGTGCCCGGTGGTGAACCTGTACGGCTCGGCCGACGGGGTCAACTGCCACACGGGCCTGGACGCCGTCGCGGCGGAGCCCGCCCGGGAGGACCCGGAGCCGGCCGAGGGGCGCGGGCGCGGGGTGGCGACGGGGCGGCCCGACCCGAGGGTCGCGGAGATCCGGATCGTGCGGCCCGGGGAACCGGAGTCGGCGGAGGTGCCGCCGGGGGCCACGGGGGAGATCCTGGCCCGGGGGCCGATGAGCCCGTTGTGCTACGTGGGAGCGCCGGAGCTCGACGCCCGGTACCGGACGGCCGGGGGCTGGGTGCGCACCGGTGACCTGGGGCTGCTGGAGCCGGACGGCACGCTGCGGGTGGTGGGCCGACTCAAGGACGTGGTGATCCGCGGCGGGGCCAACATCAGCCCGGCGGAAGTGGAGTTGGAGCTGGCCGCGCACCCGGCGGTCCGGGACGTGATGTGCGTGGGCGTGGCGGACGCGCTGATGGGCGAGCGACTGGCGGCCTGCGTGGTGGCCCGGGAGGGGGCGGAGGCACCGCTGTTGGAGGAGTTGGGCGCGTTCCTGACGGCCCGCGGTCTGGACCGGGGCAAGCACCCCGAGCGGCTCCTGGTGGTGTCCGCGCTGCCCCTGACCCCGGCCGGGAAGCCGGACCGCGCCGCCATGAAGGAACGATTCACCGCCCTGGCGGCGCAGCCCGCCTGACCCCGGTGCGCGGACGGTCCGCGCCGACCCGTGACGAGGACGGGCCCCTCCGGAAGGTTCCGGAGGGGCCCGGGCGGGGCCGTGACGCCCCGCCGGGGCCGCCGAGGGGGATCCGCGGTCCGGCCGCGGCGGCGACCCCCGTCCGGGGACCGGGCTCGGAGGCCCGGTCAGTGCGGCGAGCGGAGCGGCACGGCCTCGGGGGCACGGGACCGTCGGGAACCCCGGTCGGGCAGCAGGTGCACGGCGAGGACCACCGCTCCCGCCGTCAGGACCAGCACGGGGCCGGGCGGCCAGTCCAGCGCGAGGGCGATCAGGAAGCCGGTCGCGTTGACGGCCACCCCGATGCCCACGGCCCACAGGGTGATCGAGGCGAGGGAGGAGCCCAACCGCCGCGCGGCCAGGGCCGGCAACAGGGTCAGGGCGTCCACGAGGAGCGCGCCGGTGAGCTTGATGGCCCCGGCCACGGCCACGGCGACCAGGACCAGCAGGATCAGGGTCAGGCGCCCCACGGGCACCCCCGAGGCCAGGGCGAGTTCGCGGTCGTGGAGCAGGAGGGCGAGGTCCCGCCGCTTCCACAGAAACAGGGCCGGCACCAGCACGGCCAGGGCCCCGACCACGAGGATGTCGGCGGTTCCCACGGCCAGGATGGAGCCCCACAGCAGGGCGAAGGCCCCCGCCGCGTTGACCCCGGAGACGGCGAGCAGGAGCAGGGCCCCCGCGATCGCGAGGCTCATCAGCAGCCCCATCGCGCCGGAGAGACCGTCCGGGGTGCGGGCCAGCGGGGCCACGCCCGCCCCGGAGAGGGCGCAGGCCACCAGGGCGCAGAGCATGGGGTCGAGGCCGGTGATCAGGCCCACGGCGATCCCGAGGAGAGCCACGTGCATCATCGCGAACCGGACCGGCATGATGTCCAGGCCCACGATGACCACCCCGATGACGGGCAGGCCCACGGCGGCGAGCAGCAGGGCCAGTCCGGCGCGTTGCACGGGCACCAGTCGGAGGAGTTCGGCCAGGTCGGCGGCGAGGACGTGGCCGCCGGGGAGCGCGGGGTGCGGGCCCGTGAGGGCCGCGGCGAGCCGGTTCATGCCACCTCCCGCAGGCTGCCCGCGGCCATCTCCAGGACGCGTTCGCAGCGTTCGGCCAGGGAACGGTCGTGGGTGACCACGAGCAGGGTGACGGGCAGGGACAGCAGCACGTCGGCGGCCTCCTCCTGACCCTGGAAGTCCAGGGCGGCGGTCGGCTCGTCGGCGAGCAGCACCCCGGCCCCGGCGGCCACGCAGCCCACCGCCCGCGCCAGGTACATGCGTTGCAGCTGACCGCCGGAGAGGGTGTGCAGGGGGCGGTCGGCGAGCTCGCCGACGCCGAGCTTGGCGGCGGCCTCCCGGGCCTCCCGGTGCGCGCCCGAGGAGGCCAGCAACTCGTCGGCGCCCAGCGGGAAGCGTCCGGTGGCGGGCTTCTGCGGGATCCAGGCGCAGGCCCGCCGCAGCCAGCCCCCGTCGCCGGCACCGGTGGCGCGCCCACCGACGCTGATCTCCCCGGCGGCGGGCCGGTGCAGACCCAGGAGGGCCCGCAACAGGGTGGTCTTGCCGGAACCATTGGTGCCGGTGAGCGCCACGCGCTGCCCGGCGCCTATGTCGAGGTCGATGCCGCGCACGGCCTCCAGCCGCCCGTGGCGGCAGCCGACCCCGCGCATCCGCACGTCCATTCCGCCCGGTGCGCCCACTCCACCCGGTCCACCCAGTCCGTCCATCACACCCATGTCCGCCGGTTCCGTCCGTCCCGCTGCCGAAGCTCCGGAACAGGGGTCGGACGGGGTGACCGCGCGGTTCCCGCGGGTTCCCCGGCGGGTTCCCGCCGGTTCACCGACGGCCCGTCAGATTCCCGCGCGCCCCCGCGGGAACCGCTGTCACACCCTTGTGCGACTCTCCCGGCATGAACAAGGAACAGTTCTGGAACCTGATCGAGGAGGCCCGCGCCCAGGAGGCGCCCGGTGCCTCCGGGGGCTCGGTGGCGGGGCGGGCGTCGGCGCTGCTCGGCGTGCTGCCCGTACCGGCGATAGCCGCGGCGCAGCGGACCCTGTGGGAGGTGCTGGCGGAGGCGTACCGGATGCCGCTGTGGGCCGCCGCGCACGTGATCAACGGGGGCTGTTCCGATGACGGCTTCGATCACTTCCGGGGCTGGCTGATGCTCCAGGGCCGGGAGGTCTTCGAGCGGGCGGTGGCCGATCCCGACGCGTTGGCGGGGCTGCCCGAGGTCCGGGCGGCGGCGCCCACGGGTCGCGAGCTGGAGTGCGGGGACACCCTCGGCATCGTGTGGCGGGCGTACCGGGCCCGGACGGGCGCGGAACTGCCCGGCGGCTCGGCCCCGGGGTTCCGGCCCGCCGCCGATCCGGGCTGGGACTTCGACTTCGGGGACCGCGCGGAGCTGTCCCGACGGCTGCCCGCCCTGTCGGCCCTCTACGGGCACTGAGGACGGGCGCCGAGGGCGGGCGCCGAAGACGGGCGCGGGGGCGGTCAGGCCCCGGAGCCCGGGCGGCGGCGCAGGAGGAAGAAGGCCACCCCGGCCAGGACCAGGGCCGTGGCGAGACCGATCCCGATCCACGCGCCCGCGGAAAGCCCCTCGTCCTCCTCCGAGGTCCCGACCGTCGGGGCGGTCGCGGCCGCGCCGGAGCTCTCGGGGGCGGTCGTGGGCACCGGCTCGGTGGGCGCGGCGGTGGTGGGCGCGGCACTGGGGGACGGCGAAGCCGTGGGGGACGGCGGGAGCGGGGGCAGGGTCCTGGCCCCGCGCGCGGCGGGCTGCAGCTTCAGGACGGGGGCCGGGTTGCCCCCGCCGCCGTCGGTGCCGATCCACCGGTCCACCCGGCCGTCGGCGTAGCTCTGCAGGGTCTTGAAGGGGAGTTCGACGGCGTCCGGGAGTTGACGGACCACGATGGAGTAGGAGGCAGCCCGGCCCACCGGCAGGGCGGGGCCCCGCACCGTGTAGCCGTCGGCGCCGGGGGTGAGCCGCCATCCTTCGGGGCCCTTGCCGAGGCGGACGTCGGCGGGGGCGATGCCCTCGGGCAGCACCACCCGCACGCCGCTGATCCCGGCGGTGTCCGATTCGCTCTCCGCCTCGAAGGTGACCGTGACCCCGACGGCGAGGGCCCGGGCGTTCTCGGACTCGACCTCGACGTGGGCGGCGGCGGGACCGGCCGTCAGGAGGACGGCGGACAGCGCGCCGGCGCCGACGGCGACCGCAGCGCCGAGCGGCCTCCGGGCCCGCGCGGTGCGGGGGCGGGGGGCGCTGCGGTGGTCGGTGGCGGCCATGGGCACTCCGGCGGACGGGGGCCCGGCGGGCGGACCCGCCCCCGGGCACCTGACTGGTACATGACCGGATCATCATGCGGCATCCGCCCGGCCCGTGGGGAAAGGTTCAGGCCATCCCGGGAGGGCGGCCCCGGGGCCCCGCCCGGGCCCGCGCTCCGGCACCCGAGCCGGTGTCGGCGCGTCTCAGGTTCCGGTGGCCCGGCTCCTGCCGGCGCCGGCCCGGCGGCTCAGGCCAGGTCCACGTGCACGTTGGTGGACTTCACGCGGGCGGTGGCCCGCACGCCCACCTCCAGTCCCAGCTCCTCCACGGCCTCCCGGGTGAGCAGGGACACCAGCCGGTGCGGTCCGGCCTGGATCTCGACCTGGGCGGCGACGTCGCCGAGCTTCACGGCGGTGACGATGCCGGGGAAGGCGTTGCGCACGGAGGTGTGGTCGGTGCCGTCCTCGTCCTGGCCGCCCTGCCCGAGCTCCACGGCGAAGGCCGCCAGGTCCCGGCCGTCGATGAGGCGTCGCCCGGAGTCCTCGCGGTAGGTGGCCACCCGTCCGGCGTCCGCCCAGCGACGGGCCGTGTCGGGGCTGACGCCCAGGAGCCGGGCTGCCTGTCCGATGGTGTAGTGCTGCATGGCGCACACCCTAGTGCGCGGACCCGCGACCCGGTCGGGCCCACCCCGGGGCGGGCCGGTCCCCGACCGTCGCCCCGGGGCTCAGGGCCGGTACCCGGCGGGCGCGAGGTCGGCGAGCACGGACGCCCGGCCGCGCGGGCCGGTCTTGCGCAGCCAGGCGGACGGCCATCCGTCGCAGGCCACCAAGCGCAGTTCCGCGGGACCGCCGGAGCGACCGGCGGCGGGCGGGCGGTCCCGGCCGGGCCCCGTCCGGGACACCCCGACCGTCCGGACCAGGAACACGGCGGTACGGCCGTCCGCGCGCAGGATCCGGATCGGGTCGCCGGGCCGCAGCAGGGCGAGTCGGTGGAAGGGGCCGGGCGGCCGGTCCGGACCGGCGCCGGGTCCGCCCCTCCCGAGGAGGACGGCCGTGCCGGTCGCCACCGGTCCGGCCCCGGGCAGGTACCAGCCCACGGTGTCCGGGGCGGAGGGTGCCGCGCGGGCCGGGCCACCGGGCGGTCCGGCCGGGAGCGGGACCACCGCGGCGTCGACCCCGAGCTCCGGGACGACGAGTCGCACGGGTGCGGCCGGCCCGGGTCCGAGCGGGGCTCCCGTCCGGCGCGGCACGGCCGCGGGCCGGGCGGCCGTGCCCCCGCCGGCCCCGGGCCCCGGCACCGCGCCGGCGGGTACGGCCGCCGGGGCCCGGGCGTCCCCTTCCGGACCGGCCCCGGGCGGCCGGGCGGAGGTCCCCTCCGGTCCGCCGACGGTGACCAGCACCGCGAGGAGGACGGAGAGGACCGCGGCCGCGGCGGCCGGGCGGTCGCCCCGACCACCCCCGAGGGGGCCGAGGGGGGCCTGCGCGCCGTGCCCGCCGGTGACCGTTCCGTGCTTCATACCGGAAGCACTGCCCCGGCCGGTGGGCACCGATGCCGCGACGCGCCCGACGGCGCGGGGCCGTCGCCGGTTCAGCCCGCCGGGGCCGCCTTGCGCAGGACGGTCAGGAACTCCCGCATCCAGCCCGGGTGGTCGGGCCAGGCGCGGGCCGACACGAGGGTGCCGTCCACCACGGCCTCGGCGTCCTCGAACTCCGCTCCGGCACCCTTCATGTCGAGCTCCAGGGCCGGGTAGGCGGTGACGCGGCGCCCGTCGAGGACGCCCGCGGCCGCGGAGATCAGCGGGCCGTGGCAGATCTGTGCCACCGGCTTCCCGGCGCCCGTGAAGGCCGCCAGGATCTCCCGGACGCGGGGGTCGTTGCGCAGGTACTCGGGGGCCCGGCCGCCGGGCAGCACCACGGCCACGTAGCGGTCCGGGTCCACCTCCTCGAAGGCGAGGTCGGCGGGCCAGGTGTAGCCCGGCTTCTCGGTGTAGGTGTCGAACCCGTCCTCGAAGTCGTGGACGACGAAGCGGAGCTTCTTGCGGGAGGGCGCGGCGATCTCCACCTCGTACCCCTCCTCCAGCAGGCGCTGGTAGGGGTACAGCACCTCCAGGGACTCCGCCGCGTCACCGGTCACGATGAGGATCCTTGCCGGCATGGACTGCTCCTGTTCGGTCCGTGCGCCCGGCGCACGGACGTGCTCTGACGGGGCGGGCGCGTACCCGCCGCGGGGACTGCGTGCCGTACGGGCGTCGAGGGGCCGGGGCCCGTCGCGACCGTCCGCCGGTGATCACCGGGGGTGGCCCCGGACACCGTGCCCGGCCCCGCGGTCGGTTGCCAAGGGCGCCGCCACCCGTGGGGGTGAGCGGGCCGGATCTCTGTCCTGATCCGGTCACACCCGGCCGATTCCGGCGGGTGGCGGAGGGCGGGGGCGGGGTGCGCCGGTCGGGTCAGGTCTCGGCCGGTGCCCGGCCGGCCCCGCTGGTGGCGGGCGCGGTCGTCTCGGGGACCACGGGGTCGGGGCGGCGGGCGCGGTACGACAGCCGGTCGGCGGCGCGGCGACCGCGGGCCGTCACGGGCAGCACCCCGCCGGCGGCGGCGAGGCCGTAGGGCGGCATGTCGGCGTAGACGGCCTCGTAGGAGCCCTCGGGGACGATGTACGTCTCGTGCCACAGGCCCACGTGGCAGCGGGTGCCCTTGCGGCCCTCCCTGCGGTTGATCTTGGCCCACATGCGGTGGTGGAAGCACTCGGGGGCGGAGGCGTAGGCGTACAGCTTCTCCTTGGACTCCCAGTACTGGACGAGGTAGTACGTGCGGGGCGAGCCGGTGAGCAGGACGTGGTGGAGCAGTCCCAGGCTGCGGTCGCGGATCAGCTCGCGCATCATGCGCGGCATGGCGAAGAACACCGGCAGCCAACGGTGGACGGCCCACAGGTGGTTGATGCGCATCCCGATCAGCAGGACGACGATCTCGCCTCGGGCGGCAGCGGTGGTGCGGCCCGGATTCGGCTTGGCGGACACACGGCCTCCAGAAATCCTCGGTCGGAGTGCGGTCCCGCTGCCCCGGGACCGCATGCGTGGATACTGTCCCGCCGCAGGGGGAGGCCACAAGACGGCATGGCACGACGGGAGTTGACAACCGAACCGGGCCCGTGCACCAGTCGTCCCCCGGGTGCGCCGCAGGCACGTCCGCCCCGCGAGCACCACCGGGCACGGCCTCCCGGCGGGTACGCCTCCGTCCGGTCCACCCCGGTGGCGGGCCGGGGTCGGGCCGCCCAGGCTGGGTGCGTGTCCGAGAACCCCCAGCCGCCCGATCAGGCCGCCGCGTACGACTACTCCCACCTCAGTGCCGTCTTCGTGAACTGCACCCTCAAACGCTCCCCCGAGACCAGCAACACGGAGGGGCTCATCCAGCGGAGCCGGGCCGTGATGGAGTCGGCCGGGTGCCGGACCTCGCTGATCCGCGCCGTGGACCACGACATCGCCACCGGGGTCTGGCCGGACATGACCGAGCACGGCTGGGACAGCGACCAGTGGCCGGTGCTGTACAGCGAGATCATGGCCGCCGACATCCTGGTGCTGTGCGGGCCGATCTGGCTCGGCGACAACAGCTCGGTGATGAAGCGCGTCGTCGAACGTTTGTACGCCTGCTCCTCGCTCCTCAACGAGCACGGCCAGTACGCCTACTACGGGCGGGTCGGCGGGGCCCTGATCACGGGCAACGAGGACGGGGTGAAGCACTGCGCGATGAACCTCCTCTACAGCCTCCAACACCTCGGCTACACCGTGCCCCCGCAGGCCGACGCGGGCTGGATCGGCGAGGCCGGGCCCGGTCCCTCGTACCTGGATCCGGGGTCGGGCGGGCCGGAGAACGACTTCACCAACCGCAACACGGCCTTCATGTCGTGGAACCTGATGCACCTGGCGGCCCTGCTGAGGGCGGCGGGCGGGGTCCCCGCGCACGGCAACCGGCGATCGGTCTGGGACGCGGGCTGCCGCTTCGACTTCGACAACCCCGAACACCGCTAGAGCGGTTCCCCCCGGGGGTCCGCGCCGAGGAAGGTGAGGAGGGTGGGCGGGCGGCGGCGGCCCGCCGCGGACCAGTGGAGGTCGCGGACGGTGCGGGCGGCGGCCCGGGTCACCACGTCCACCCCCGCCTTCCGTTCGAACCAGCGCCAGTCCCCGTGCGCGTTGACCTCCAGGAAGACGGGCTCCCCCGCCGCCCACAGGAAGTCGAAGGCCCCGTAGCGCAGTCCCCAGGCGGCGCCCAGGGCGCGGGCCGCGGCGGCCACCGCGGGCGGCGGGGGCACGTGGCGGACGTGGACCCGGGCGGGGCGGGCCCAGAGGTCGGCGGGGTCCGCCTTGGTCACCTCGAAGGCGTGCAGTTCGCCGCCGGCGAGGTAGACCCGGTACTCGGTCTCGTGGACCACGTATTCCTGGAGGACCACGGGGGTGCCGGGCGGCAGTCCGGGCAGGGCCTCCCGATCCGGGCGGTCGAGGATCCGGGGCAGGAACCAGGCCAGTTGCCCCGGCTCCGGCTCGACCACGTGCCGGTCCAGCGGTTTGACCACGTACCGGTCCGCGGGCAGCCGGGCGGCGGCGGCCACCGGGTCGGTGGTGACCAGGCCGCGGGGGGTGCGGACGCCGTGGGCGCGGGCCCGCGCCCACTGGGCGGGGCCGCCGGGGTCCACGGTGCCGAGGGCGGCCGGGGAGGCGAGGGCGAGCTGCCGGGCCAGGGCCGTCCAGGAGTCCCGGAGGGCCATCCGGCCGGCCGCGGTGGTGCCGGGCGGCCCGGCGGGGGCGGCCCGCGCGGAGAAGTGCCGCAGCCAGGTCACGGTGGGGGCGAGGGCCCTGCCGTCGAGGGTGAGGGCCCCCTCCGGTCCCCAGCCGAGCTCCCGGCCCGCCAGCGCGTCGGCGTCGAGGCGCCGCACCGGCACCCCGATCCGCTGGAGCAGGGCGGACACGGCCCGGGCCTCGCCGTCGCCGCGCCGGGTGAGCAGCAGGACGCAGCCTTCAGCCACGGGACCCGGCCAGCAGGGACTCGGCCATCTCCAGCAACCGCATGGCCTTGTCGGAGCGCTGGTCGGGTTCGGTGGCCCGGAGCCGGGTCAGGAGGGTCAGTCCGATGGCGGCCTGGTCGGCGAGCAGGTCGAGGAGTTCCACGTCGGCCATCTCGCGGGTGCCGCCGGCGCCGCGGTCGAGGACCTCCAGCACCCCGATGCAGGCGTCGTCGCTGAACAGGGGGGCGGCCATGATGCTGTTGGGGACGTAGCCGGTGGACTCGGCGGCCTCGCCGGAGAAGTGCTCCGAATCTCGGAGGTCGTCGACCAGCATGGACTGGCCGGAGGCGGCGACCCAGCCGGCGATGCCGGTGCCCGCGGGGAAGCGGGTGCCGACGAGCAGGTCGTCCCCTTCGCCGGCCACCGCCTCGAAGACCAGGTCCCCGGAGCCGGGGTCCACGAGGAACACCGAGGAGGCGGCGGCCCCGAAGGCGTGGCGGGCCACCTCCACGACGGACTGGAGCAGCCGCCGCTCGGTGGACGTGGTGTCGTCAGCGGGCGGGGTCATGGTGCGCACCTCCGAATCGTCCGGTCATGTTCCCGGCGCAGAGGAACAGGACGGTCTTGAGTTGGAACGGCGTGAGCCAGGGGTGTTTGCCGAGGATCAGCGCGCACAGGCCGGAGATGTGGGGCGCGGCGAAGCTGTTCCCGGTGGAGCGGATGGTGCCGCCGCCGGGCCAGGCCACGGGGACGCGGACGCCGCGGGCGTGGAACTCCACGGGGGGCGAGGGGTTGTAGTAGTAGGTCATGGGGTCGTCCTCGTCGTGGCTGGCGACGGAGACGACCGAGGCGAAGGACCAGGGGTAGCTGGGGACGGGCCGGTTGTGCGCGGACACCACGAGGGTGCTGCGCCGGAAGTAGGCGCGGTCGGCGAGTTCGTGGAGCCGGGCGGTGAGGGCCGGGCGGGTGGTGGCCAGGCTGAGGTTGATGACGTCGAAGTCCTGTTCCACGGCCCAGGTGAGTCCGGCGATGAGGGCGGGGCCGCTGCCGGTCTTGCCGTCGGTGAGGACCTGGACGGAGGAGAGGGAGGCGCCGGGGGCGACGGAGCGGATCACTCCGGCGCAGGCGGTGCCGTGCCCGGCGAGGTCGGTGGGCTCGCAGTCGACGACGCGGACCCCGCCGTCCCCGTCCCCGTCCTCGACGACGGTGACGGCCCGGTCGACCGCGCCGACCAGGGGGTGGCCCGCCTCGATCCCGCTGTCGACCACGCAGACCCTGACCCCGGTGCCGTCGGCTCCGCCCCAGGCCCAGTCGGGTCCGACGGCGTCCATGGGGACGGCCTGGAACTCCTCCAGGGTGCCGGCCCGGGTCATGGCCCCCCAGGCGGGGACGCCCGGGGTGTAGGGCCTGGCCGCTCGCCTCCAGGGCGGGTCGCTCATCGGTTCCCCTTCCGTGTCCGGTCGTCGGTCCCGGCGGGACCTCCCGTGCGACGTGCTCGGTGCGTGGTGGGCGGTGCGCGGTGGGCGGTGGGTCGGGCGCGGGGTGCCGTTCAGCCGGGCCGGGCGGTGAGCCAGGCACGGACGGCCCCGGCGGGCAGGACGGCCCCCTTGGCGGTGAGGGCGTCGAGGGCGCGTCGGGCGGCGGCGCGGGCCGCCGTCGGGTCGCCCGCAGCGTCGAGGACCCGGGCGGCCTCGAACCAGACCTCGCCGGTCAGGTACGGGTCGTCGGTGCGGTCGAGGAGGGCGGCGGCGGCCCGGGCCGCGGCGACGGCCTCCGGGTGGGCGCCGGCCCGGGCCCGGACCGCGGCCAGCAGGCTCAGCCGGACGGCCCGGGTGCGGGTGTCGGCCGGGGTGCCGGGCGGGAACTCGGCGAGGGCGGCGGGGTCGGCGGCGGCGCCCGAGCGGAAGCGTTCCCGGGCCGCGTACAGGCGCAGGGTGGCGGCGGTACGGGTCTGGCCGAGGACGGTGAGTCCGGTGGCGGCGGCGGCGTAGTGGCGGGCGGCCTCGGGGTGTTCGCCGGCCAGCGATTCGACGAGTCCGGCGGTCTGGTCGGCGGCGATGCCGCCCAGGGTGAGGGCCAGGTCGGCGGAGTGCCGCCGGGCCAGGGCCACGTCCTCGCGGGCGCGGTCGAGGTGTCCGGACAGGGCGCGGTGCCGGGCGCGGGTCAGCAGGACCGGTACGAGGAGTCCGCGGTCGGCGTCGAAGCGTCCGGCGAGGTCCTCGCAGAGGGCGAGGGCGCCGGCGAGGGGGGCCGGGGACCACTGGGTCAGTTCGCAGAGGGAGACCAGGACCCGGTTCTCCTCGTAGGCGTCGCCGAGCTGCCGGGCGTGGACGAGGGCCTCGCGCATGGCGGACTCGGCGGCGCCGGTGCGGCCCTCGGCGAAGTGGCCGAGGGAGGCGAGTTGGTGGTGGCGGCACCGGCTCAGGTGGTCCTCGGGGGCGGGCCGGGGGCCGGGGTCGGCGGGGGCGGGTGCGCCGGAGCGGAGGGCGATCAGGGCGCGCAGGGCGGCGCAGGTGGCGCGGGCGGCGGGGTCTCCGGGGGTGCGGCGGTCGGCTTCGGCGACGGCGGCGCGGGCGCTGTCCCAGCGTCCGAGGGCGGCGTAGGCGTCGGTGACGCGGGCGGCGATGACCCGGTGCGCGGGGTCGCCGTCGGGGGTGAGGGTCCGGCCGCGTTCCATGAGGGCGAGGGCGGCGGGCAGGTCGCGGCGGTGCAGGGCGCGGTAGCCGCTGGCGGTGAGGGCACGGGCGGCGCGCAGGGTGAGGGCGGGGAGCCGGGGGTCGCCGGGGCCCGCTTCGGCGAGGAGCCGGGAGGCGGATTCGAGGTGGTGGGCGAGGTCTCCCTCGGGGGCGGGTCCGGGGCCGGTGGGCGGGGCGGTGTCGAGGCGGTCGGCGAGGACGGTGTGCCAGTCGGCCCGGCGGAGCTTGGAGGTCATCTCGTAGAGGGTGTCGCGGGCGAGGGTGCGGGTGAAGCGGTAGGAGCCGGGCGGGCCGTCGGGGTGGACGACGCGGGTCCGCTGGAGGCGGTCCAGGGCGTCGGCCAGGACCTCCGGGGTGAGGGCGGGGGTGTCGGCGGCGAGGGTCCGGACGTCCTCGGCGGTGAAGGTCGCCCCGGCGCCGGCGGCGCGTTCGAGGACGGCGCGGTCGGCGGCGGGGAGCCGGTCGAGCCAGGCGGTGAGGAGCACGCGGATGGTGGTGGGGACGCCGGCTTCGGCGGGGCGGGCGGCTCGGTCCTCCAGGAGGAGTTCGGCGTAGAGGGGGTTGCCGTCGCATTCGCGGACGACGGCCGCGAGGGCATCGGAGAGGTGCGGGGCCCGCGGGCCCGCCTCCTGGGCGGTGACCTCGCCGCGGTCGGCGAGGCGGGCGACGAGGAGTTCGGTGTCGGGGCGGGACAGGGGGCCGAGGTCGAGGTGGAGGCCCGGGGTGGTGCCGGAGCCGGGCGGGCCGCCGTCGTCGGTCCGGGCCACGCACAGGGTGAGGAGGGCGGTGTCGGTGGTGCCCGTGGTGTCGGCGGAGAGTCCGGCGATGGTGTCGAGGAGGGTGGGTTGGGCCCACTGGTAGTCCTCCAGGACCAGGACGACGGGGGTGTCGCGGCCGAGGGCTTCGAGGAGGCTGCGGAAGGCCCAGTCGGTCTCTTCCACGCTCGGGGGGATGGCCTCCTCCCCGAGGGGGCCGGCGTGGCCGGTGGGGGTGCCGAGGGCCACGCCGAGGGCGGCCAGGGCGCGTTCGCCGTGGTCGGCGTGGTCGCGGAGGGCCGCGGCGGCGGCCTCCCGGCCGCCGGGCAGGGACCAGACGGCCTCGGCGAGCGGGCGGTGGGCGGATCCGGTGCCGTGCGGGCGGCAGGTGCCGCGCAGGACGGTGGCGCCGGCGGTGTCGGGTCCGGCGAGGAAGGCGCGGACCAGCCGGGACTTGCCGATGCCCGTGGGTCCGGTGACGGTGACGCGGCGGCTGCCGCGTTCCCTTCGGGCGGTGTCGAACTCGGCTCGAACGAGCCGGAGTTCATGGTCCCGGCCGGTGAGGGGGACGAGGTCGCGGGGGCGGTCGTCGACGGGCAGTCCGAGGACCCGCCGGGCGGGCACGGGATCGCGTTTGCCCTTGAGGGTGAGGGGGGCGACGGGTTCGGTGCGGATGCCGGCTCCGGCGAGCCGGGCGGTCTCCTCGCCGATGAGGATCTCGTGGGTGCGGGCGTGGGACTGGAGGCGGGCCGCGGTGTGCACGACGTCGCCGACGACGCGGGCGGCCCCGCCGAGGGCGCCGGCGACCACGGCCTCGCCGGAGGCGATGCCGCAGTGGACGTCGAGGCGGACGCCGTCGCCGGTGGCGATGTCGGCGACGGCCTCGCGGACGGCGAGGGCGGCCCGGACGGCGTGCAGGGCGTCGTCCTCGTGGCTGACGAAGGCCCCGAACACGGCCATCACGGCGTCGCCGATGAACTTCTCGACGACGCCGCCGCGTTCGGTGACGGCCCGGGTGCAGGCCCGGTAGTAGCGGTCCATGGTGTGCCGCAGGGCCTCGGGGTCGAGGGTCTCGGCGAGCACGGTGGAGCCGACCAGGTCGATGAAGACCGCCGTGACGATTCTGCGGCTGTCCCCGGACGGGGTCGCGGCGGCGAGCGGGGTGCCGCAGCCGGGGCAGAAACGGGCTCCCGGCGGTCCTTCCGTACGACAACTGCCGCATCGGGTGGCGGCGTTCACAGGAGCTTGAGGTCCTGACCCTCCACCTCCGGGGCGGCCGCGTCCAGGCGCCCCTTGACCTTGTTGAGGACCTGCACCTCCTGCTCGCTGAGCTCGGACAGGACGGAACGCTGTTCCACGGCGAGCAGGTCCACCGGGTGTCCGGCTTCCCGCAGGGCGTGCAGGGCGTCGAAGGTCATGGCTACCGGCACCTCGTTCCCGTAGTGCGGCCAGTCGAGCGTGGTGCCGACCGGTCCGGCCGAGCGGTCCGCGACCGCGGTGTCCGTGCGGACGCCGCGGACGCCGGGGGCCTCCTGGGGGCCGGGGCCCGCCGCGGGCAGCGGCGGCCAGGTCCCCTGGACGAGGACGCCCTGGGCGTACAGTCGCGCAATCAATTCCGTGCGGTTGGACGCGCCCGTTCTCCGTAGCATGTTGCACAAATGTGCCGCCACCGTGTGCGGACTTATACAGAGGTCCTTCGCGATGCGCCGGTTCGAGGCGCCGGCGGCGATGAGCGAGGCGAGAAGAATCTCGCGCCCGGTCAAATCCCCTGCCGGTGGTGCGGTGTTCGAACCGTGCACCCGCGTGCGGAATTCGTCACCCACGGCAGTCAGAGTAGCCCCGGGTCAACTTCCGGACAAGCAGGCGATTTCCAAGAATGCCCCACGAATGCTTCGCGCCATGAACACCGGACCTATGCACCCTTCACCCCGGTTCGCCCGACGTGATTTCGCCACCGACGGCCGTGCCAGGGGTCAGGACCGGCCTCGCGGGGCCCCTCCGGACCGCCGATCCGTAGTCGAAT
Organism: Streptomyces sp. NPDC097619; assembly: GCF_040302735.1. Lineage (NCBI taxonomy): Bacteria > Bacillati > Actinomycetota > Actinomycetes > Kitasatosporales > Streptomycetaceae > Streptomyces > Streptomyces sp. NPDC097619. Next base: position 21,355 of record NZ_JBEOSD010000105.1, read on the forward strand.
GAGGGATGGCCGGGCGGCGGACCCCGGAGCAGCCTTGCGTGGTGCACCAACCGGTGACCCCCTCTGTGAAGGAGTGAGGCATGTCCTACGAGCCCCTGGAAGCACTGCGCCGGGCCGGTACCCCGGTCGACCTGCTGTCGGATTCCGAGCGCGCGGTGTTCTCCGAGCTCAGCCCGGACGAGGTGGCCGTCCTGGGCACCATCCAGGCCCGGCTGAGCGCCGTGTCCGCCGCCGTCGAGGGCCAGCGCGCCGACTCCAACACCAACGTCGTCTGCTGACGCCCGGCCCGGCGCACGGCCGGACCGGTGGCCTCCCGGCCGCCGGTCCGGCCGCACGGGGCCCGTCCGCCGTCCGCCGCACCGCGCCGGTGCCGCGGCCGGCGGCGGGGCCCGGCCGGCGCCCGGACACCGTCTGCCCGGAGGGACCGCGGAAGGTTGGGGATGGACCGAGTCAGCAGATACCTGGTGCTCAGCGACCGCACGTACGCCGACGCCACGGGCGTGCGGGTACGGCTGGCGTACAGCACCCGCACCGCGCACACCCTGGCGGTCGACCCCGCCACCGCCCTCGCCCTCCAGGACGGGGACCCCGGCGGGCTCTCCCCCGCCTGGACCGGCGCGCTGCGCGCCGCCGAGGTGCTGGTACCGGACGGACAGGACGAGCTGACCTCGGTCCTCGACCGCAACCGCCGCGCCAACGCCGACCGTTCGGCCGTCCACATCGCCCTCCTGCCCACCTCCTACTGCAACATGGGCTGCGCCTACTGCGGGCAGCAGCACACCCGCGGCGGCCTCACCGCCGGCCACCGGGACCGGGTGCGCGCCCGCGTCCTGCGGGCCGTGGCCGCCCCGGACACCCGCAGCGTCCGCGTCGACTGGTTCGGGGCCGAACCGCTGATGGGCTACGCCGTCATCCGCGACCTCGCCCCCGGCTTCGTCCGCGCGGCCGCCGAACGCGGCGCCGCCTACTCCTCGGTGCTCGTCACGAACGGCTCCCTGCTGACCCGGTCGAAAGCGGACACCCTCATCCGGGCCTGCGGGGTGGACCATTTCGAGATCACCATCGACGGACCCCCCGAGATCCACGATTCCCACCGACCTCTGAAAAGCGGCCAGGGATCCTTCTGGAAAATCGTGCGCACCGTCCGTTCCGTCCTCCACGCACCTGAATTACAGTCTGCTCGATTCACGTTCCGCACGAATGTCGACGCCCACAACCAGGACGCCGTCCCGCGCTATATCGAGCTCATGGCGGAACTCGGTTTCTCCCACCCGAGGGTGACGTTCTCGATCGTTCCGGTGCACTCCTGGGGCAACGACGTCTCCGCGATCGAGGTGTCCAAACGCGGCTTCGCCGAGCGGGAGGCCGAGTGGTTCCGGCTGCTGCTGGCGCACGGCCTCCGCGCCCGGCTCCTCCCGAACACCCCGACCACCGTGCTGTGCCCCGCCACCACCACCTCGGCGGAGATCATCAGCAGCACCGGCAACGTGTTCTCGTGCAGCGAGTACCCGCTGGTCCCCGAGGCCGAGCGGACCCTCGCCCTGACCCACATCGATCGCGCCGGAACCACCCCCGGCCGCCCGGTGGGGCCCTTCGACGGCTGGAACGACGAGATCGCCCGCGGCACCACCTGGTGCCGGGACTGCGTGTTCATGCCGACCTGCGGGGGCTCCTGCCCGAAAGCCTGGCAGGAGGGCCATCCGCCCTGCCCCGGCTACAAGTTCAACGTCCAGGACCGCCTGGACCTGGTGGCCGCCCAGTGCGGGCTGCGCCCCGCCGCGGCGGCGGCCCGGTGACCGCCGCCCCCGGGACGGGACCGGACGGCGCGGGCCGGGACGAGGGCCGGAGCGGAGGCGGGGGCACCGGCGGCGCCGACGGCGGCGGCCCCCCGGCACGCCGCCTGCTGCTCGGCGTCTGCGGCTCCGGCAACGTGCTCGCCCTCCCCCAGTACCTGATGGACCTGCGCACCGGCCTCGGCCCGGAGGTGGAGATCCGCATGGTGATGACCCCCGCCGCGGCCGCCCTGCTCCCGCCCGCCACCATGCGGCTCCTCTGCGAGGCCGTCCACTGCGACGGCGAGGACGAGTTCACCACCGGGCACGTCGCCCTCGCCGACTGGGCCGAACGGATCGTGGTGCTGCCCGCCACCGCCGACCTCCTCGGACAGGCCGCGCACGGCCTCGCCGCCGGACTCCTCGGCTCGGTGCTCCTCGCCCACGAAGACCCGGTGCTGTTCTTCCCGAGCATGAACCTCCGGATGTGGGAACGCCCCCCGGTCCGGCGCAACGTGGACCGGCTCCGCGCCGACGGACACGCCGTCGTGGACCCGGTCAAGGCCCCCGCCTGGCAACTCTCCACCCGGGACCTGCGCCCCAACCTCGCCCTGCCGCCGCCCCGCACGGTGACCGCGGTGATCGGCGAGTTCCTGCGGCCCCTCCCCGCACCCCCCGGCCGCTGACCCGACGCGCCCCGCCCAGCCCCGGCCCCTTCGCCATCCCCATCCCACCCGACGCAGGAGAACCAGGAGGAGACGTGGCGGCACCCCCGGGGAAGTTCCGTACGGCGCTCGGCCGCGGACCGATGGCGGTGCGCGGCTTCCGGCTGCTGCTCGCCGGACAGCTGTCCTCCACCGTCGGGGACTACTGCTACGCCGTGGCCCTGCCCTGGCTGATCCTGTCCGGGGACGGCGGGCCCGTGCTCCTCGGCACCGTCCTGGCCTGCTACGGCATCCCCCGCGTGGTGACCATCCCGCTCGGCGGGGTGGTGGCCGACCGGTACGGCGGCCGCCGGATCATGCTCCTCACCGACCTGGTGCGGGCCGCCGCCGTCGGGGTCCTCGCGGTCCTCGCCGCGACGGGCACCCCCACCCTGGCCTCCCTGGCCCCCATCGCCGTGATCCTGGGCGCCTGTTCGGGCATGTTCATCCCCGCCTCCTACACCCTGCTGCCCGCCCTCCTGCCCAAGGATGAGCTGGGCCGCGGCAACGCCCTGTCCACCATGGTCAACCAAGCGGGCGGGCTGCTGGGGCCGACCGCGGGCGGGGCGCTGGTCGCGGCCTTCGGGGCGGGCCCCGCCCTGGCCGTGGACGCCTGCTCGTTCCTGGTGTCGGCCCTGGTGCTGGCACGGGTCCGCACCACCGCCGAGAAGGAGGCCGAGCGGGCGGCCGACGGCCCGGAGGGCGAGGGCACGGCGGCCGCGGACGGGGCCGGCAAGGCCCGCGAGACGGGCCCCACCTTCCGCGAACTCCTGCGCCACGGACGGCTCCTGCACGTGATCCTGGTGGTGGCCCTGGTCTGCAACCTGGCCTTCAACGGCACCATCGAGGTGGCCCTCCCCGGTCTGGCCCACGAGGGCATGGGGGCCACCGGCTACGGGGTGCTCCTGACCTGCCTCAGCCTGGGCGGTCTGGCCGGATCGGTGGTGGCGGCCCGCAGCCGGCCGGTGGAGTCGCCCGCCTACCTGTTCGCCGTGCTGGCGGTGGTCATGGGCGTGGCCCTGGGCGCCGTGCCGTACGCGGGCGGGCTGGTGGGGGCCGCCGTCTGCGTGTGCGTGTACGCCGTGGCCAGCGGCTGGCAGAACATCGTGGTGGTCACCATGCTCCAGGTGTGGACGCCCCCGCACCTCATCGGCCGGGTGATGAGCCTGGTGATGCTGGCCGTGATGGGCACCTTCCCGGTGTCGGTGGCGGTGGCCGGGTTCGGGGTCCGGCAGCTGGGCGCGGCCCCGTTCTTCCCGGTGGCCGGCGCCGCCATCGCCCTGGCCGTGCTCGGCGCGCTCACGCAACGGCCGTTCCGCACCCACCGCGCGGGCACCGAGTACACCGGTCCGGCGCGCGCCCCGGTCCCCTCACCGACCCCCTCCCCGTCACCGGCCGCCGTCCCCTCTCCCGGGGCGGGCGCGGCACCCTCGGGCCCGGGGTCGGGTCCCGTCCCGGTCCGGCAGGACAGCAGTCAGGAGTCGCAGCGATGAGCGTGTTCGTCCCCCTGGGCAGGCCGCCGCGTCCCGCGCCGGAGCCGGGCCGGCCCCCCGTGGAGGTCCCCTATCTGCTGGTGAACCCGCCGGTGACCGATCCGACCACCCCGTACCACTCGATCCCGTACCTGGTGGGCGCGGCCAAGGCCGCGGGGCACGGCGCCCACGGGTGCGTGGACGCCAATCTCGACGCCTTCGAGTACCTGGCGGCGCCGGAGCGGTTCGGCGCGGCCCTGGAGTCCGCGCGGCGGGTCCGGGCCCGGATCGCGGAGCGGTCGGGCCCGCCGAGCCGGGAGGACGAGATCCGCTACCGGCAGGCCCTGGCCGCCGAGGGGTTGACGGCCCGCTCCGCGACGGACGCGATCGCCGTCTTCCGGGATCCGGAGCTCTTCTACCACCCGCCGACGTACGCGCAGGCCGTGGCCGTGATGAGCCGCTGGTGGGAGTTGCTGGCGCTGGAGATGCCGCCGGGTGCCGCCGACGGGTTCTCGATGCGCGGCAAGTCCACGGTGAACCTCTGCAGTTCGGCCGACCTGTCCGATCCGGCGGTGGTCGCGGCGGTGGCCCGGCCCTTCGAGGGCTATTTCACGGAGGCGTTCCTGCCGAGGCTGCGGGAGCGGCCCTGGGCGGTGGTCGGGCTGTCCGTGAACTACACCAGTCAGCTGCCGGTGGCCCTGCGGATGGCCCGTCTGGTGCGGGAGGCCCTGCCCGAGGCGGTGATCGTCTTCGGGGGCACGGAGACCGGGGACGTGGTCAAGTACGCCGCCGACCCCGCGGCCTGTTGGCGGGTCTTCCGGGACGCCGACCTCATCGTGCCCGGCGAGGGCGAGACGGCCTTCACGGGGATCCTCGACGCGGTGGCCGCCGGGGCGGACCGGGCGGGCACCGGCTTCGACGGCATCGGCGGGGTCATGACCCGCACCCGGCCCGCGCCCGACATCGCCTACGGCAGCGTCGCCGGGCTCGCCGGCCCCGCCTACGAGGTGTGGGACTGGCAGCGGTACTGGTCCCCGGAACCGGTGGTCCTCTACAGCCCCACCCGCGGCTGCTACTGGAACAAGTGCACCTTCTGCGACTACGGCCTCAACACCGACCGCCCCACCTCGCCCTCCCGGGAGCGGCCGGTGGCCGCCGTGCTGGAGGACCTGCGGTCCGCCGCGGCCTTCGGCAGGACGGTGTACTTCGCGGTGGACGCCATGTCCCCCCGCTACCTGCGCACCCTGGCGACGGCCCTCGCCGGATCGGAGCTGGACCTGCGCTGGGCGGCGGAACTGCGGCTGGAGCGCACCTTCCCCGAGCGGTCCGCCGGGGAGCTCCTGGCCTCCTCCGGCTGTGTGGCGGTGTCCTTCGGCTACGAGTCGGGCACCCAGCGCGTCCTCGACCTCATCGACAAGGGGGTCCGCATCGACCGGGTCCCGGAGGTCCTCGCCGAGCTGGCCCGCAACGGCGTCGCCGCCCAGATGATGGGCTTCACCGGCTTCCCCACCGAGTCCCGGCCCGAGGCGCTGGCCACGTACGAGTTCCTCCAGGACCACGAGAAGCTGTGGACGACCGCCGGGATCGGGGTGTTCTCGCTGACGCCCGGGTCCATCGTCGCCAAGGACCCGGACCGCTTCGGCATCGAGCTGCTGCCGCCCTCCCCCTCCGACGACATCCACCGGTACGTGCCCTGGCGGGACCGGGCCACCGGGGAGGTGCACTGGCCGGAGCCCGAGGACCCGCGGATCCCCCGGGAGTACGTGGCGAGCACCCGCAAGGTCCGCTTCGACCGGCCGTTCACCGGGGGCATCGACTCGGCGCACAGCCTGCTGTACTACGCCCGGTTCGGGCGCGGTCTGCTGCCGGAGCCGCCGGGCGACGGTCCGGGCCGGGAGGAGGAGCCCCGGGTGCGGTTGGTGGAGGAACCGGTGTTGGAGGTGCCGTTCGCCTCGGTCGCGGAGCTGACGGCGGTGCCGGACCTGATGGACGAGGTGGGTCGGCGCAGCCGCGCCCGCCTGGACACCACCTCACCGGCGTACGGGGAGTGGTTGGACGGCCCCGGCGCGGCCCGTCCCGGCTCCTGCGGGGTCCTGGTGCTCGCCCACGGGGAACTGATCGAGGTCCCCCCGGGGATCGACTTCACGGGGAACCCGGCGGCCGCCCGCGCGCTCCGCCTCCTGCTGTCCGCGCAGGCCCGCGGCTGACGGCGGGAGCGTCGACCGCGGACGGGCACCGCGCTCACCGCCCCCGACCCACCGCCCCGAGCTCACCGCCTCCCGCTCACCGCCCCGCGGGCACGGTGATGCCGGTCACGAGCACCCCGTACCGGCTCAGCCAGCGTCCCACCAGCGGGTCCAGCCGCGCGGCGTGCTCCGCGGGCACCTCGGCCAGCAGCCGCGCCGTGAACCGTCCGGTGGCGGGCTCGATCGCGACGACCGCCTCGTCGAAGTCGAGCTCGCGCCGGGTCAGCGGGTACCAGGTCTTGAAGACGCTCTCCTTGGCGCTGAACAGCAGCCGGTCCCAGTTGACCTCGGGCCGGTGCGCGGCGAGCGCGGCGATCTCGCGGCGCTCCTCGGGGCGGGCGATGGTCTCCAGGGTGCCGGGGCGCAGCGGCAGGTCCGGTTCGGCGTCGATGCCGACGGAGGCGTAGTCGGTGGCGCGGGCCACGGCGGCGGCCCGGTAGCCGGCGCAGTGGGTCATGCTGCCGACGGTTCCGGCGGGCCAGCCGGGGGCGCCGCGCCGGTCGGGGAGCAGCGGTTCGTAGGGCAGGCCGAGGCGTTCGAGGGCCTTGCGGGCGCAGAGCCGGACGGTGGTGAACTCGCGGCGGCGGGCGGGTACGGACCGGGCGACGACGGCGGCCTCCGCGGGGTGGAGGGGGGCGTCGGCGGGGTCGTGGAAGGCGTCGGCGGCGGCCACGGCGGGCGGCAGCAGGGTCTCTATCACCCGGTTCCTCCGGGGTTCGGGGCGGTCGGGCGGGCGGGTGCGGGCGTGCGGAAGCGGCCACGCGGGACACGGGGCGGCGGAAGGGTGGTGCGGGGGGTGTGGGGGCCGGGGGCCGGGGGGGGTGGCCGCCGGGCGCCGCCCGCGGGGTCGGCGCGGGCCCCCCCGGGGAGCGCGGGGAGGTGGGCGCCGGGGCCCCCGGAGCGGAC
>NZ_JBEOSD010000106.1:0-28126 GCF_040302735.1 Streptomyces sp. NPDC097619
GCCGCGACGGGCTCGGCGGTCGGCGCCGGGTCCGCGGCGGGGTCCGCCGGGGCGGCGGGGGCCGGGACCGCGGGAACGGGGTCGCCCTTCGCCCCGAGCCCGTTGAAGATCAGGTTGAGCAGGATGGCGGCCGTGGCGCCGAGCGTGACCCCGCTGTTGAGCAGGGAGGACAGGTCGGCGTCCATGTGCTCGGTGAAGAGCACCGGCACGGTGGCGGGGAGCAGGGCGAAGGCCAGGGAGACGCCGACGACGAGGGCGTTCCTCTCCTCCTTGAGGTCCACCTTGGCGAGGGTCTGGATGCCGGCGAGGGCGACCATGCCGAACATCACGGTGGCGGCGCCGCCGAGGACCCCGTGCGGGACGGCGGCGACGATCGCGGCGGCCTTGGGCAGCAGACCCAGGATGATCATGAAGACGCCCGCGGCCACCACCACGAAGCGGCTCTTGACCTTGGTCATGCGGACCAGGCCGACGTTCTCGGCGAAGGCCACGTACGGGAAGGAGTTGAGGACGCCGCCGAGGGCGGTGGCGGCGCCGTCGGCGCGCAGGGCGCGGGCCACGGTCTCGCTGTCGACCTCCTTGCCGACGATGTCGCCGACGGCGTAGGTGTCGCCGGTGGTCTCCACCATCGTGATCAGCATGACGATCAGCATGAGGAGGATCGGGAACCACTCGAACTTCGGCGCCCCGAAGTGGAAGGGGGTGGTGACCCCGATCCAGTCGGCGTCGCCGACCCCGCCGAACTTCGCGTCGCCGAGGAGGAGGGCGACCAGGGTGCCGCCGACCAGGCCGAGGAGGATGGAGATGCTGGAGAGGAAGGGCTTGCCGATCTTCATCAGGACGAGGATGAAGAGCATGGTGCCGCCCGCGTAGGCGAAGTGCTTCGGGTCGCCGAAGTCGGGGCTCCCCACGCCGCCCGCGGCGTCGTTGAGGCCGACGGGGAGCAGGACCACGCCGAGGACGGTGATGACGGTGCCGGTGACGACGGGCGGGAAGAGCCGCATCACCCCGCGGAAGACCCGGGCGGGGAGCCAGGCGAAGGCGAAGGTGGCGAGGCCCGCGGTGATGACGGCGCCGTAGATGAGCAGCAGGGCGGCGGTGCCGCCGCCCGCGCCGAGCCCGATGGCGATCATCGGAGAGACGGCGGTGAAGGTGACGCCCTGGATGAGGGGCAGTCTGGCGCCGATCCGGCCGACGCCGAGGGCCTGGACGATGGAGGCGATGCCGCAGGTGAAGAGGTCGGCGTTGATCAGGTAGACGAGTTCTTCGGGGCTGAGCTTCAGTGCGTTGCCGACGATGATCGGGACGATCACGGCACCGGCGTAGAAGGCGAGTACGTGCTGGAAGCCGTACAGCGCGAGCTTGGGGAGGGGGAGCACCTCGTCGACCGGGTGCGTGCTCTGCTCTCCGCGGGTGGAAAGCCGGGCGGCGACACGTGCCATCTCTGCCTTGCCCTTCGAGGTAGGTAAGTGAGAGGGGATCTGGTTGTCCCCGGCGTCGCTCGGGTGGTCGCCGGGGTTGTCAGTGCAGTCACGTGGATCGAAGCCCCGGGCTGTTACCGGCGGCGTCTCTTCGTGTGACCGGAATTGAACGCCTGTGGCCCGGCTCACCGACATCGTCGACTTCTACAAAGTGTTGAGGCTGGGCGGAACTCGATTCGTCGGTTCGCACCATGGCGCCGGACCGGCGCACTCCCCTATGGGCCGGTCGCCCGACCGGTACCCGCACACGCGAACGCGGGCGGGGAGCCGGGGCGCCGACCTGCGCACCCGCTGCTTCCCGCCCGCGAAGGGGCCGTTCCCGTGAACGAACCGTGACGTTCCGTCGGAGACGGCCGACGGAGCCGTGGACTGATCAGTTCCGGCCATTCCTGAGGCCGTGACGCCCAATCGTTACCGCCGAGCCCGGGCCGTGACGGCCCGGACATCGGCGCACAAGGGCCGCTATGAGGGGGTACGGGCCGCGGCCAGCAGCCGGGCGACCTCGGCCGGATCCAGCTTGAGGGCGCCTCCGACGGTGGCCAGGACCTCGCGCTCCGCGGGGCTGTAGGGGCCGTCGCAGAGGGCGATCCGGGCCCCGGTCAGCAGCAGCGACTCCCGGCCCGCGGGGGCCAGGTGGGGGGCGAGCGGCTCCAGGGCCTCGTGCAGTTCGATGGAGAGGGCGGCGCTGATCATGTCCGGGGTGAGGCGGCCGGAGTCCACCGACAGGGCCTCCACCACCTCGGCCAGCTCCTCCTCCGCGCACTCCTCGTACCCGGCGCCGCGCGCGGCCAGCGCGGCGGCGGTCAGGGCCTGCCGGGAGGGCGTGCCGGTGGCCGTCAGCACGGCGAGGACCACGGTGTGCACGGCGTCGCGCAGCATCGCCGAGAAGCGGGTGCAGGTGGGGTGGTCCAGGACCTCGGTGCCGAACCGGCCGCGGCAGGTGCCGCATTCGACGACGGGGCCCGCCAGGCCGCGCGGCAGCAGCGGGATCCCCAGCAGGGTGAACCGGCGACGGCCGGTGCGGCGGCGGTAGTTGCGGTCCCCGCCGCAGTCCGGGCAGAAGAACTCCCCGTCCCCGACGGTGCTCCAGGTGGTACGGATGCCGCACACGGTCCACTTCCGGACGGACTCACCCCGAGCAAGCGCCACGGTCCACCTCCGTAACCTTCCGGCAACATCGCCGCGTTGGCGTGATGTTAGCCACACCGGTGTGCCCTCGGCAGCCCCGTGACGAGACAAGCCCGCTACCTGGGCAGGAGTTGGCCGATCTGCGCCCCTTAGCGCCCCCCTGTGCGCCCCCGTCTCCGAGGGTGCGGCGCGTGACGGGGCGGTTCCACCGGGTCACCGCGGGTCGGGCGGGACGACCGTCGAAGGCGCACCGGCCGGCGCGGACGCGGGGGCCGCCGCGGATCCGGCCGACAACAGCCGGACCACGGCGGCCGGGGTGGCCGGTTCTCGCCGTCGGGCGGGCCCGGGAACGCCCCCGGCCCGCCCCTCCGCGCGGGAGGGACGGGCCGGGGACCGGTGGGACGGCGGTCGCCACGGGGCCGGGGCCACCGGCCCGTCGTTCAGCGGCCGGCGCGGTTGACCGCGGAGATGACGGCCTTCAGGGAGGCGCGGGTGGTGTTGGCGTCGATGCCGATGCCCCACAGGACCCGGCCGTCGATGGCGCACTCGATGTACGAGGCGGCCTGGGCGGAGGCGCCCTCGCTCATGGTGTGCTCGGTGTAGTCCAGCAGGCGGGCGTCGATCCCGATGCCGGCCAGGGCGTCGAAGAAGGCGGAGATCGGGCCGTTGCCGGTGCCGTTCAGCACGGTCTCGGCGCCGTCCACGACCGCCTCGACGGTCAGGGTGTCGGTGCCGTCCTTGTCGGTCGCGGTGGAACCGGCGCGCAGCTGGATCCGGCCCCACGGGTTCTCCGGGTTGGGCAGGTACTCGTCGCGGAAGGTCGACCAGATCTGCTGGGGCGTGACCTCGCCGCCCTCGGCGTCGGTCTTGGCCTGGATGATCCGGGAGAACTCGATCTGCATGCGGCGCGGCAGGTCCAGCTTGTGGTCATTCTTCAGGACGTACGCGATGCCGCCCTTGCCGGACTGGGAGTTGACCCGGATGACCGCCTCGTAGGAGCGGCCCACGTCCTTGGGGTCGATGGGCAGGTACGGGACCGCCCACTCGATGTCGTCGACGGTCTTGCCCTGGGCGGCCGCGTCGGCCTCCATGGCGTCGAAGCCCTTCTTGATCGCGTCCTGGTGCGATCCGGAGAAGGCCGTGTAGACCAGGTCGCCCGCGTAGGGGTGGCGGGGGTGGACCTCCATCTGGTTGCAGTACTCGGAGGTCCGGCGGATCTCGTCGATCTGCGAGAAGTCGATCTGCGGGTCCACGCCCTGGGAGAACAGGTTCATGCCCAGGGTGACCAGGTCCACGTTGCCGGTGCGCTCGCCCTGCCCGAACAGGCAGCCCTCGATGCGGTCGGCGCCCGCCATCACGGCCAGTTCCGCGGCGGCCACGGCGGTGCCGCGGTCGTTGTGGGGGTGCACGGAGATGCAGACGAACTCGCGGCGGGTCAGGTTGCGGGCCATCCACTCGAAGCGGTCCGCGTGCGTGGAGGGGGTGGAGCGCTCGACGGTGGCCGGCAGGTTCAGGATGATCTCGCGGCCGGGACCGGGCTGCCAGACGTCACAGACCGCCTCGCAGACCTCCAGGGCGAAGTCCAGCTCGGTGTCGGTGAAGATCTCCGGGCTGTACTGGTAGCCGAAGACGGTGTCCTCGTCCAGGATCTTCTCGGCGTACTCCATGACCAGGCGGGTGCCGTCCACGGCGATCTGCTTGATCTGCTCCTTGGAGCCGCGGAAGACCACCCGGCGGAAGGTGGGCGCGGTGGCGTTGTACAGGTGCACGGTGGCGCGCTTGGCGCCGCGCAGGGACTCCACGGTGCGCTCGATCAGGTCCTCGCGGGCCTGGGTCAGTACCGAGATGGTCACGTCGTCCGGGATCGCGCCCTCTTCGATGATGGAGCGAACGAAGGCGAAGTCGGTCTCGCCGGAGGAGGGGAAGCCGACCTCGATCTCCTTGTAGCCCATGCGGACCAGCAGGTCGAACATCTCGCGCTTGCGGGCCGGGCTCATCGGGTCGATCAGGGCCTGGTTGCCGTCGCGCAGATCGGTGGACAGCCAGCGGGGGGCCTTGGTGATGCGGGCGTTCGGCCACGTGCGGTCGGGGATGTCCACCTGCTCGTAGACGCCGTACTTGTGCACGGGCATCCCGGAGGGGCGCTGGGTGTGCGTGGCGTTGGTGATCGGCGTGGGGCGACCGGCGAAGGGGTGCTGCGTCATGGCGTGGGGCTCCTCGTGAGTCCGCGAAGTACCTGGGACGGCCGACGGTCGTAAATCCGCAACACCAGACTCCGCGGGGAGGGGGTCGGCCTACGACTACAGGCCCTCGCCGCGGCAGCTAAGGAGAAGCAGCCCGAAACGCATGATGGGCGGCAGCCTAGCCGAGCCGCGCCGGGAGCGCGTGGCCGTTCCAGTATGCGGGACCCACCTCCCGAGATGTCCGGAATGTGAGCTTCGACGCCGAGCCCGGCCGGAGGTCCGGGCGATCCGTCAACCGTGCTCGCCCCGTTTCAGACAAGCGAATGAATCATGGTCGCAGCTAGTGACAGCACCATCACCCGGTGCCACATTGCTGTCGCATGGATCCCATGGCCGCTGCCTTCCACCCCGTCTTCTGCACGATCGTGCCGCCGCACCTCCTCGACCAGCTGGCCCGCTCGGAGAACCGGCAGGTCGCCGGGCCCGCCCGCCGCACCCTCGTCTCCGACGCCTCCCTGCGCACCCACCGGCGGCTGAACACCGTCATCGGCGTGCCCGCCCCCGAGCCCCTGGACCCGCGGGTCCCGGGCCGCCCGGACCGCACCGTCCACGACGCCCGCCGCGGCACCGACCTGCCCGGGGAGATCGTCCGCCGGGAGGGCTCCGAACCGGTCCAGGACGCCACCGCCAACCGCGCCTACGCCGGCCTCGGCGCCACCTTCGAACTCTTCCTCCGGGCCTTCGACCGCGACTCCATCGACGGCGAGGGCCTGCCGATGGTCGCGACCGTGCACTACGACGAGGACTACGGCAACGCCTTCTGGAACGGCGAACAGATGGTGTTCGGCGACGGGGACGGCGAGATCTTCCTCGACTTCACCCTGCCCGTGGACGTCATCGGCCACGAACTGGCCCACGGCGTCACCCAGTACACGGCCAACCTCAGTTACTTCGGACAGTCCGGGGCCCTCAACGAGTCCATGTCCGACGTCTTCGGCTCCCTGATCAAGCAGTACACCCTCGGGCAGTCCGCCGGGGACGCGGACTGGCTGATCGGAGCGGGCCTGTTCGCCCCCGGTGTCGAGGGCACGGCGCTGCGCTCCATGAAGGCCCCCGGCACGGCCTACGACGACGACGTGCTCGGCAAGGACCCGCAGCCCGCCACCATGGACGACTACGTCACCACCGGCCGGGACAACGGCGGGGTCCACATCAACTCCGGCATCCCCAACCACGCCTTCTACCTGCTGGCCACCGCCCTCGGCGGCCCGGCCTGGGAGCGCGCCGGACGGATCTGGTACGACACCCTCACCGGCGGCGAGCTGGGCGTGAAGGCCACCTTCAAGGACTTCGCCCGGCTGACGGTGGCCGCGGCCGCGACCCGCTACGGCCTCGGCGAGGAGCACGAGGCCGTGGTGAAGGCGTGGTCCCGGGTGGGTGTGTCCACGGCCGCGCCACGGTAGACAGGGCGCATGAGGATCGAAGTACGGCGCACCGGCGGCTTCGCCGGCATCGAGCGGCGGGCCGAGGTGGACACGGCGGACCTGACGGATCCGGCCGACGCGGAGGAGTGGCGGGCCCTGGCCCTACGAGCCCTGGAACCGGCACCGCCGGGGCCCGCCGGGGAGGCGGTGCGGGACGGGTTCTCGTACCGGATCACGGTGGACGGGCGGACGGTGCGCTGCGCCGATCCGCACCTCACCGAGGCACAGCGGCGGCTGATCTCCCGCGTCCTGAAGGAGGGCGCCTGAGGGGCTCCTGCGGGGGCCCGTCCGGGGGCTCCCGAAAAGCGTGTGACCTGGGCGGATCGCTTTGCTTGGATGCGCCCATGAGCCTTGTGGACATCGAGAAGTACTACGACACCGTGCCCCGCGTCGGTGGCGCCCGCGCCGAGGACTTCGGCCCCCTCACCCTCTTCGTCCAGGAGGGCGAGGGCTGGCCCTACTACGCGCGGCCCACCCTGGGCGCCGATGCCCCGGTCACGGCGGCGGACGTGCTGCGGGTCCGGGAGCGGCAGCGGGAGCTGGGCGTACCGGAGTCCTTCGAGTGGGTGGCCGAGACCACCCCCGGTCTGCGGGCCGCGGTGGAGGCGGCCGGGCTGCCGGTCAGCGCGCACCCGCTGATGCTGCTGGACCTGCGGGCCGACGCCCCGGAACCGGACCCCGGCGTACGGCTCCTCGGCCCCACCGACCCGCTGCTGGCCGAGGCCCTGACCGTGCCCGCGCTGGCCTTCGGGGAGCGGGGCACCGCCGTCGGCAGGGCCGGCCGGGCCGAACTGACCGCCCGCCTCGCCGCGGACCGCGCCGAGGACCCGGAGCTGACCCGCTGGGCCCACGTGGCCACCAAGCTGGCGGACGGGCGGACCGTGCTGGCGGCGGCCGTCGAGGACGGCGGGGTGCTGAGCGCGGGCCAGTACAACCCGGTCGGCCCGGTCGCCGAGCTCGTCGGCATCGGGACCCTCCCCGCGGCCCGTCGACGCGGCCTCGCCCTCGCGGTGACGCGCGCCCTGGCGGCCGACGCGAGGGAGAAGGGAGCCCGGTTGGTGTTCCTCTCGGCCGGTGACGAGGACGTGGCCCGCGTCTACGCCAAGGCGGGCTTCACCCGCGTGGCCACGGCCCTCATCGCGGAACCGTCGTAGACCACCGCCCGACCGGCGGGGTGGGGCGGGTCTTCGGCGTCACGTCGGACGACGGGATCGGCCCCACCCGGCCCCGCAGGGGTCAGAAGCCCAGCTTCCGCAGCTGCTTGGGGTCCCGCTGCCAGTCCTTGGCCACCTTGACGTGCAGGTCCAGGAAGACCGGCGTCCCGAGCAGAGCCTCGATGTGCTTGCGCGACTTCATCCCGACCTCCTTCAGCCGGGATCCCTTCGGCCCGATGATGATCCCCTTCTGGCTGGGCCGCTCGATGTAGACGTTGGCGTGGATGTCCAGCAGCGGCTTGTCCGCCGGCCGGTTCTCCCGCGGGATCATCTCCTCGACGACCACGGCGATCGAGTGCGGCAGCTCGTCGCGGACGCCCTCCAGCGCGGCCTCGCGGATCAGCTCCGCGACCATGACCATCTCGGGCTCGTCGGTGAGGTCGCCCTCCGGGTACAGCGGCGGGCTCTCCGGCAGCAGCGGGGCGATCAGGTCGGCCAGGAGCTGCACCTGCTGGTCGCCGACCGCGGAGACGGGGACGATCTCGGCCCATTCGATGCCCAGCTCGGCGCCGAGCTGGTGGATGGCGAGCAGCTGCTCGGCCAGCGTCTTCGAGTCGACCAGGTCGGTCTTGGTGACGATGGCGATCTTCGGGGTCTTCTTGATCCCGGCGAGCTCCTTGGCGATGAACTTGTCGCCGGGCCCGAGCTTCTGGTCGGCGGGCAGGCAGAAGCCGATCACGTCGACCTCGGCCCAGGTGGTCCGCACCACGTCGTTGAGCCGCTCGCCGAGCAGGGTGCGCGGCTTGTGCAGGCCGGGGGTGTCCACGAGGACGAGCTGCGCGTCGGGGCGGTGCACGATGCCGCGGACGGTGTGCCGGGTGGTCTGCGGCCGGTTGGACGTGATCGCGACCTTCGTCCCCACCAGGGCGTTGGTGAGGGTCGACTTGCCGGCGTTGGGGCGGCCGACGAAGCAGGCAAAGCCCGCGCGGTGCGCGGCGGGGGACGAGGAGGAACGATCGCTCATGCGGGCCATTCTCCCCGATGCGGCCGCGCGTGCCGACCAGTACCGCCGCCCGGCGGCTCCCGCACCCGCCACGAGGAGCAGGGCGGCGGCGGTCGGGGCGGCCCACCAGGGGCCGGTGACCAGGGCGGCGGAGGCCCGGGCGGTGGCTCCGGGGGCGGTGGCGGTGACGGTGACCTCGGCCCGGTCCGGGGCGGGCGTGCCCCGCCAACGCTCGGTGCGGCGGACCCGTTCCCCGGGCGGCAGCCCGGCGGGCGGGGCGGGCACCCGCCGGCTGAGCAGGGTCCGTCCGAAGAGCCCTTCCGCCCGCAGGGTGACGGTGGGGCGGAGGGTGACGTTGCCGCGGTTGTGGAGGGTGTACGAGACGAGGACCGCGTCCCCGTCCGAGCGGGTGACGGTGAGCCCGTCCACGGCGAGCGCGGGGGCGGCCGGGCCGGAGACCCGCAGGTACACCCGGGCGGCCACGGCCCGCCGGATCCCGATGCCGGTGCCGGGGACCGCGGCGGGAGCCTCCTCCAGGGCGACGAGGGCCCCTGCGTGGTCCCCCGGCTCGGCGAGGGCGGGTACGACCAGGGTGAAGGGGACGGTCACGGCGGAGCGGGCCGGTACGGTCAGCCGCTCCCGCGCGGGCCGGGCCCAGGCGCCGATCCCCCGCCGGGGCTCCTCGGGGCCGCGCACGGCGAAGCCGCCGTCGCGGGCGGTGAGGTGGGCGTCGGCGGCGTAGAGGCGGAGGGTGAGCGGGCCGGCGGTGCGGTTGGTGACGGTGACCCGGTCGGTGAGGGTGCCGCCGGGGGAGGCCGCCAGGTGGAAGGCGGGGCGCTCGCCGAGCGGGGTGACGGCCGGACGGACCGACCAGCGACCGTTGTCGGCGGCCCGCGCGGAACCGATCGTGCCCGTCACGAGGACCAGGAGGCCGAGCAGGACCACGAGCACCCCTCCGCGGTGGGCGGCCCCGAACCGCACCGGACCCGACACGACGGCCCTCACCCGGTCACGACAGGGTCAGGGTGAGGACGGCGGAGTAGGCACCCGGCGGGGTGTACGGCGGCACGTCCAGGGTGACCTCGGCGTCGACGGTGAAGGTCCCGCCGGTGCGCTCCGCGTCGGGGCTGCCGGCGAGGGTGGCCCCCTCCTCCCCCACGGGCCCGGCCGTGCCGGGCAGGCAGCGGCCGGGGGAACCGGTGGCGGCGGTGCAGACCGGGGTCCAGCTGAGCCGGGAGCCGTCGATCCGGCCGCCACCGGTCCCGGTGAAGTCGGTGAGGCGGGCGGTGAGGGACCAGCCGGTGGGGCCGCCGCGGGCGTCCTCGACGGTGACGGTGCGGATCCGGCCGGTGGCCTTGCCGCCCTCGCCGTAGGGCACGGCGGACAGGGCGATCTCGCTGCCGTCCTGGAGCATCGAGAGGGAGCCGGGGAGGACGTCCACGGTGACCTGCTGGGTGCCGGCGACCGGGGCCGCCGGCGGGAGGACGGTGTACGCGGCGGGACCGGCGCCGGTCGCCGGGGTCCAGGTGGTGCCCTCGTGTGCGGTGACGGCGGTGGTCGCCGGGTCCTTGACGGCCAGCTCGGCACGGAGGGTGCCGTCCGCGGCTGCGGTGGCGGTGGTCCGGTCGGCGGTCGGGGCGGCTCCGGTGCGGCCGCCGACGGTGACGGCGGCGCCGGGGGTGAACCCGGCGCCGGTGACCCGGACCCGGGCCCCGGGCGGTCCGGCCGCGGCGCCGAGGAAGACCGCCCGGGGCGCCGCGCCGGGTACGGCGCCGACGGTGACGCGGGCGGCGACGGGCGGAGGCGCGGCCGGATCGGGGGCGCAGGTGGTGTCCAGGGCCATGAGATGGGCGGTGTGGAGGGTGTGACCGCCGGGGGCGAGCGTGACGGGGCCGGGAGCGGTGACGGTGAAGGTGCCGGTCATGACGAAGGCGGGGAAGGCCCCCCGGGCGGGTACGGCGGGGTTGCGTCGGGGGCCGGTGACCGTGACGGTGCCGGCCAGGGCGCCGCCGAGGCGGACCGTGCCGGTGGGGGTGAGCGCGTCCGCGGGCAGTACGGAGCGCAGCGGGTTCGTGGCGGGGGTGCGGAGCACCTGGTAGGTGACGGTGACGGTGTCCCCGACCTCGGGATTCGGGTCGTCGACGGTGAGGACGGCGGTGGCGGTGCCGTCGGCGGGCGGGAGTCCGGCTTCCTGCGGGTAGGCGCAGTGCAGGGGGAAGTCGACGGGGCCGGAGTCGGGGCGGGGGGCGCCGGGGTCGGCCGCGCGGGCGGGGGCGCCGAGGGTCCCGCCGGCCGCGGCGGCGGCCAGGACGGCCGCCCCGAGGAGGGTGGTCCAGCGGCGTCCGCGGGCGGTGCCCGTGCGGGTCCCGGGCCTGCCTGCCGTCATCGGTTCCCCCTCGCTCGCGCCACCGCGGGGGGCCATTCACGGGCCGGGGGCGGCAGAAGTCAAGGAGGCCCGCTCCCACGGACTGATGGGCCATCAGGTGACGGCGGGGTCCCCGATCGGAACCGCGCCCGGAGCCACGACGGGGTGCGCGGCGGGGTGCGCGGCCGGGTCGGTGTCCCGGAAGGTGCGCCGGTAGGCGGTGGGCGTGGTGCCGAGGACGGCCTGGAGGTGCTTGCGCAGGGATTGGGCGGTGCCGAACCCGGCCTCCCGGGCCACCCGGTCCATGGGCAGGTCGGTGGACTCCAGGAGGTGGCGGGCGCGCTCGACCCGCTGCCGGGTCAGCCACTGGCCGGGGCTGAGCCCGGACTCCTCGCGGAACCGCCGGGTGAAGGTCCGTACGGACATGGACTCCTGGCGGGCCAGTTCGGCGAGGAGCAGCGGTTCGTGGAGGCGGCCGAGCAGGCGGTCCCGGGCGGCGGCCGTGCTGGCCTGGAGGGGTTCGGGCACCGGACGGGCGATGAACTGGGCCTGGCCGCCGTCCCGGTGCGGGGGGACCACGGTGCGGCGGGCCACGTCGTTGGCGACGGCGGTGCCGTGGTCGCGGCGCACGATGTGCAGACACAGGTCGATCCCGGCGGCGACCCCGGCGGAGGTGAGGACGTCCCCGTCGTCGATGAACAGGACGTCCGGGTCCACGCGGACGGCGGGGAAGAGCCGTTGGAAGTGTTCGGCGGAGGCCCAGTGGGTGGTGGCGCGGCGACCGTCCAGGAATCCGGCGGCGGCCAGGACGTATCCGCCGGTGCAGATGGACACCAGCCGGGTGCCGGGCCGGACGTGGGCCAGGGCCGCGGCGAGCGGCGGGGTGAGCCGGCCCTCGTCGTGGACGGGACCGAGTTCGTAGCAGGCGGGGACGACCACGGTGTCGGCGGTGGCCAGCAGCTCGGGGCCGTGCGCCACGTGCACGTCGAAGTCGGCGTCGGTGGGCACCGGTCCGGGGGCGAGTCCGCAGGTCAGGGTCGTGTACAGGGGGCGGCCGGCGGGGCCCTTGGCCCGTCCGAAGATCCGGTGCGGGATGCCCAGCTCGAAGGGGAGCAGTCCGGGCAGGGCCAGGACCACGACCCGGTGGGGCGTGGAGGACGCGGACGACGCTGCGGACACAGAGTGCGCGGGGGACGCGGAGGGCGCTGGATCCGCGGGAAGGGCTGCCATGGCCCGATCGTAACGAAGCATGTCCCCCGGGCCACTCGAACGGCGGTCCCGCCGCCGTGAAGCTGTGCGGTGTGACGCAGCAGACCCCCGCCTCCCCGCCCGGCCGCCCCCTCCCGGCCCCCTCCCCCACCGCTCCGCCCGCCGACTCCGCCGTCCCGCCGGGCCCCGCTCGGCAGGCCCCCGTGGCCGGCCCCGGGCCCGGTCGCCCGGCCGGCCGTCGGCGGGTGCACCGGGCCTGGTCCGTGGCCGCCGTGGCCTTCGTGACGATCGTCGGCGCCGCCGCCTTCGCCTCGCTCCCGGGCCTGCTCATCGAGCCGCTGCACGGGGAGTTCGGCTGGTCGCGCGGCACCATCGGCTTCGCGATCTCCGTGAACCTGGCCCTGTACGGGCTGACCGCCCCCTTCGCCGCGGCCCTGATGGACCGTTTCGGGATCCGCCGGGTGGTGGCGGCCGCCCTGACCGTGATCGCGGTGGGATCCGTGCTGACGGTGACCATGACGGCCGCCTGGCAGCTGGTGCTCTTCTGGGGCGTACTGGTGGGCCTGGGCAGCGGCTCCATGGCCCTGGCCTTCGCGGCCACCGTCACCAACCGCTGGTTCACCGCCCGGCGCGGGCTGGTCACCGGGGTGCTCACGGCCGCCGGGGCCTCCGGACAGTTGGTGTTCCTGCCGCTGCTGTCCTGGCTGGTGTCCGAGCACGGTTGGCGTCCGGCCGCGGTGACGGTGGCCCTGTCGGCGCTGGCCGTGGTCCCCCTGGTGTGGCTGCTGATGCGGGACCACCCGGCGGACGTGGGCCTGGCCCCCTACGGCTCCGAGGAGTTCGTGCCGAAGCCGGCTCCGGTGCCCGGGGCCGCCCGCCGGGCCCTCGGGGTGTTGGGGCGGGCGGCCCGGACCGGTCCGTTCTGGCTCCTGGCGGGGACCTTCGCGATCTGCGGGGCCTCGACCAACGGCCTGGTGAAGACGCACTTCGTGCCGGCCGCCCACGACCACGGGATGGCGGTGACGGCCGCCGCCGGGCTGCTCGCCGTGATCGGCGTCTTCGACCTGGTCGGCACGGTGTTCTCGGGCTGGCTCACGGACCGCTTCGACTCCCGGCGGCTGCTGGCCGTCTACTACGCGCTGCGCGGGATCTCGCTGCTGTTCCTGCCGATGCTGCTGGCGCCCACCGTGCACCCGCCGATGCTGTTCTTCATCGTGTTCTACGGGCTGGACTGGGTGGCGACCGTGCCGCCCACGATCGCCCTGTGCCGGGAGGTGTACGGGGAGGACGGGGCCATCGTCTTCGGCTGGGTGCTCGCCTCGCACCAGGTCGGCGCGGCGGTGGTGGCCTTCCTGGGCGGGGTGGCCCGGGACGCCTTCGGCTCGTACGACGTGGTCTGGTACGCCTCCGGGGCGCTGTGCGCCGGGGCGGCCCTGATGTCCATGGTGATCCGGCGGAAGCCGACGGGTTGAGCGGAGGCCCCGGAAGGCCGGTGGGCGGGCCGGTCGGACGGCCCGCCCGAAGCGCGACCCGGTGGATCGTCCCGGTGGGTCAGCCCGCCGGGGTACTGAGCCGGAGTACCCCGTCGGGGCCGGCGAGCAGGACGGGGGTGTCGGGACCGCCCAGGTCACGGACCGCGGCGCGGTCGGCCTCGTCGGGGGCGTCCGCCTCGGTCACCACGGCGGCGGCTTCGAGGGAGGTGGCCCCGCTGGCGACGGCCATGGCCACGGCCGTCCGGAGGGCACTGAGCCGGAGGGAGTCCAGGGCCACCGTGCCGGCCACGTAGGTGCGGCCCGTCTCGTCGCGCACCGCGGCCCCCTCGGGGACGCCGTTACGGGCCCGGGCGCTGCGCGCCAGGGTGATGATCTTCAGGTCCTCGGGGCCGAGGCCCTGTCCCGGGTCAGTGCTGTCGGTCATGCCCGAAGCATAAGGAGCCGGAAAACGGAGCGCCTCGGCGGGACCGTGGCGCGCGTGGTGCCGCAGTCCCGTCGAGGCGCTCTCCCCTCCGACCCCCCGTTCCCCCCGGTTCGCGGGCCGCCCCTCGCGGGGCGGCTGCCTCGCACCCGTCGCGGCCGGTGCGCGGGCGCGTCGAGGACCGCGCCCGTGAGGAGCCGGACCTCCGGGCGGATCTTGCTTGGCAGAAGCAAAGCTAAGCGTAAGGTAAAGAAATCCTGTGATCCGAACGTCCTGCGAAATCGTGACCTGGGTCCCCTACGGTTCCGGAACCGGAGCTTCCCGGACACGACACCGCCCCGCCGGGTGGGTCCGGCGGGGCGGTGGGTGCGGAACGGGGCGCCTGCCGGCGCCGAGCGGACCTGGCGGACCCGGACTACGGCCGGTCGAGCCGGAGGCGCTCGGCCCTCGGCAGTCCGGCGACGACCAGGTCGTAGGAGTCCTCGATCAGCTCGCGGACCATCGCCTCCGGGAGTCCGGCCACGGTCACCGTGTTCCAGTGCCGCTTGTTCATGTGCCAGCCGGGCCGTACGGCCTCGTGCTCGGCCCGGAGCCGGACCGCCTCGTCCGGATCGCACTTGAGGTTGACCCGCAGCGGGTCGCTCCCCAGGGCGCTGAGGGCGAAGACCTTGCCCAGCACCTTGAAGACGGAGGTCCCCTCGTCGAAGGGGAACTCCTCCACGGCGCCGTTGAACTCCAGGCAGAAG
This sequence comes from Streptomyces sp. NPDC097619, assembly GCF_040302735.1. Taxonomy (NCBI): domain Bacteria; kingdom Bacillati; phylum Actinomycetota; class Actinomycetes; order Kitasatosporales; family Streptomycetaceae; genus Streptomyces; species Streptomyces sp. NPDC097619. The sequence continues at coordinate 14,668 of NZ_JBEOSD010000106.1, forward strand.
GCCCGCAGCCGCTCGGGGGTCAGCCCGTCCGCTGTCATTCCGCGGCCGTTTCGGGTGCGGCCGGCTCGGGCTCCACCAACACCGTGACGATCTTGTTCCGGCGGCCGGCCGGGGATTCGGCGGTCAGGCGCAGCTTGCGGCCGTCCGGCAGTTCCACCAGGGCCGTGGCACCTGCAATCGGTACGCGGCCGAGGGCCTTCGCGAGGAGGCCGCCGACGGTCTCCACGTCCTCGTCGTCGTACTCGTCGATCCCGAAGAGCTCGCCGAGGTCGGTGATGTCCAGGCGGGCCGTCACCCGGTAGCGGCCCTGGTCCAGTTCCTCCACCGGCGGGATCTCCCGGTCGTACTCGTCGGTGATCTCGCCGACGATCTCCTCCAGGATGTCCTCGATGGTGACGATGCCCGCGGTGCCGCCGTACTCGTCGATGACGACGGCCACGTGGCTGCGGTCCTGCTGCATCTCGCGCAGCAGGTCACCGGCGTTCTTGGTGTCGGGCACGAAGGCCGCGGGCCGCATGGCCGTGGAGACCGGGTCGCCCTCGGCGTCCCGGCTCACGTGGGTCTTGCGGACGAGGTCCTTGAGGTAGACGATCCCGACGATGTCGTCCTCGTTCTCCCCGGTGACGGGGATCCGCGAGAAGCCCGACCGCAGGGCCAGCGTGGTGGCCTGACGGACCGTCTTGAACCGCTCGATGCAGATCAGGTCGGTGCGGGGCACCATCACCTCGCGCACCAGGGTGTCGCCCAGTTCGAAGACGGAGTGCACCATGCGGCGCTCCTCGTCCTCGATGAGGGACTCCTTCTCGGCGAGGTCGACCATGGCCCGCAGTTCGGCCTCGGAGGCGAACGGCCCCTTGCGGAAGCCCTTGCCGGGGGTGAGGGCGTTGCCGAGGAGGATCAGGAGCTGCGGGATCGGCCCCATGATCCGGGCCAGCGGCAGCAGCACGTACGCGGCGGCCGTGGCGGTGTTCAGGGGGTGTTGGCGGCCGATGGTGCGCGGGGAGACCCCGACGGCCACGTAGGAGACCAGCACCATCACGGCGATGGCCGTGAACAGCGCGGTCCAGTTCTCGCCGAGGGCGTCCAGGCAGACGTAGGTGACGAGCACCCCGGCGGCCATCTCGCAGGCCACCCGCACCAGCAGGGCCACGTTGAGGTAGCGGGTGGGGTCCGCGGCGACCTGTGCCAGCTTCGCGGCGCCCTTGCGGCCGGAGCGGACCGCCTCCTCGGCGCGGAAGGCGGAGACCCGGGCGATCCCGGCCTCCGCGCAGGCCGCCAGCCAGGCCACGACGACCAGCAGGACCGCCCCGGTGATGAGCTGCGGGGCGGTCACGAGACCGTCGGGGCCGGGGAGGGGCCGGTGAGGCCCTTCTCCGCCCGCCAGCCGTCCACGATGGCCGCCTGCAGGCCGAACATCTCGACCTTCTCGTCCGGCTCCTCGTGGTCGTAGCCGAGCAGGTGGAGGACCCCGTGCACGGTCAGGAGCTGGAGCTCCTCGTCCATGGAGTGGCCGGTCGGGGCCTCCTCGCCCTGCTTCTTCGCGACCTCGGGGCAGAGCACGATGTCACCGAGGAGCCCCTGCGGGGGCTCCTCGTCGTCCTTGGCCGGGGGACGCAGCTCGTCCATCGGGAAGGACATGACATCGGTGGGCCCGGGGAGGTCCATCCACTGGATGTGGAGCTGCTCCATCGCCTCGGCGTCCACGACGATCACCGACAGTTCGGAGAGCGGGTGGATCCGCATCCTGGTGAGCGCGTAGCGGGCGACGTCCAGGATCGCCTGCTCGTCGACCTCGGTACCGGACTCGTTGTTGACGTCGATCGACATGTGCTTCTCGTGCTACTTCCCGTTGCGGCTGTCGTACTGCTCGTACGCGTCGACAATACGGCCGACGAGCTTGTGCCGGACGACATCCTGGGTCGTGAGCCGCGAGAAGTGGACGTCCTCCACGTCCGCGAGGATCTCCTGCACCTGCTTGAGACCGGACTTGGTCCCGCCGGGCAGGTCGATCTGGGTCACGTCACCGGTGATGACGATCTTCGATTCGAACCCGAGCCGGGTCAGGAACATCTTCATCTGCTCGGGGTTCGTGTTCTGCGCCTCGTCGAGGATGATGAAGGCGTCGTTGAGGGTCCGCCCTCGCATGTACGCCAGCGGCGCGACCTCGATGGTGCCCGCGGCCATCAGCCGCGGGATGGAGTCGGGGTCGAGCATGTCGTGCAGGGCGTCGTACAGCGGCCGCAGGTACGGGTCGATCTTCTCGTAGAGGGTGCCGGGCAGGAAGCCCAGGCGCTCCCCCGCCTCGACGGCGGGCCGGGTCAGGATGATCCGGCTGACCTGCTTGGACTGCAGGGCCTGGACCGCCTTGGCCATGGCGAGATAGGTCTTGCCGGTACCGGCGGGGCCGATGCCGAAGACGACCGTGTGCTTGTCGATGGCGTCGACGTAGCGCTTCTGGTTGAGGGTCTTGGGCCGGATCGTGCGGCCGCGGCTGGAGAGGATGTTCTGCGTGAGCACCTCGGCGGGCGTCTCCTGCACGGCCTCCCCGCCGTCTCCGCCGTCGGCCCGGAGCATCGCGATCGAGCGTTCCACTGCGTCCTCCGTCATCGGCTGCCCGGTGCGGAGCACCAGCATCATCTGGTCGAACAGGCGCTGGACGAGCGCGACTTCCGCCGCGTCCCCCACCGCGCTGATCTGGTTGCCCCGGACGTGGATGTCGGTACCGGGGAAGGCGTTCTCGATCGTGCGCAGCAGGGCGTCACCCGAGCCGAGCACCATCACCATCGGGTGCTTCGCGGGGACGGTGAAGTGGGCTCGCGCCTGCCCCGCCGCGGGGGACCGGTCTATGGGTGTCTGAGTCATGGGCCGGCACTGTGGCCTGCGCATACCTCCTGTGGAGGGGCCTCGCCGATCGAGGACCTCTGTGGTTTCCAAGCGTACGACGCCCGCGGGCGGGCCCAGAGGGGTTTTCCGCCGCACTTCCGGCGGCCCCCGGCCGTGCGGGTCCCGGGCGGGCCGGGACCGCGGGCGGGCCCCGGGGCCCGGCATCCGCGCGGGAGGCGGGCCGGGCGGGTCCCGCGCCGGGTCCGGGCCCTCAGGCGGACACGGGGAAGCCGAGGGTGGGGACCGCCCGACGGCGGGGGCCGCGCTGTTCGCGCAGGGCCGAGTCCGGCAGCAGGTCCTCCAGGAAGCCGTAGCGCCGCAGCTCCTCCGGGACCCCGCCGGGGAGCCCCCGGACCTGCCGCCACCAGGTGGCGACCTCCTCCCAGCCGGGGGCCGAGAGGGATCCGCCGAACTCGGTGACGGAGAGGGCGGCCGTGAGCCCGGCGAAGGCCAGCCGGTCGGCCAGCGGCCAGCCCGCCAGGGTGCCGGTCAGGAAGCCGGCCACGTACACGTCCCCGGCCCCGGTGGGGTCGAGGGCGTCCACCGTGATCCCGGGGACCTGGGCGGTCTCCCCGGTCCGGCCGTCCACCGCGTACGAGCCCTCCGGGCCCATCGTGACCACCGCGATCGGCACCCGCTCCGCCAGCGCCTTCGCGGCCGCGCGCGGGCAGCGGGTGCCGGTGTAGCGCATGGCCTCGGCGGCGTTCGGCAGGAAGGCCTCGCAGTGGGCCAGGTCGGCCAGGCCGTCCAGGTCCCAGCGGCCGGTGTCGTCCCAGCCCACGTCGGCGAAGATCCGGGAGCCCCGGCCGGCCGCGGCGGCGATCCACTCCTCCGTCCGTCCCGGCTCCAGCGAGGCCACGGCGGCCCGGGCCCGCGGCGGGCAGTTCGGGAAGGGGCCGGGCCCGGCGGGCGGCGGCGCCTCGTGGCCGTGGCTGACCATGGTCCGCTCGCCCTCGTAGGCCATGGAGACGGTGACCGGGGAGTGCCAGCCCGGGATGGTCCGCGACATGGACAGGTCGATGCCCTCGCCCTGCTCCAGGGTGTCCCAGCAGTACTCGCCGTAGTGGTCGTCCCCGAAGGCGGCGGCGAGGGAGGTGCGCAGCCCGAGCCGGGCCAGGGCGGTGGCCATGTTGGCCACGCCGCCGGGGCTGGAGCCCATGCCTCGGGCCCAGGACTCGGTGCCGCGGACCGGGGCGGAGTCCAGCCCGGTGAAGATGATGTCCAGGAAGACCGTGCCGGTCAGGAACACGTCGCAGACCGGGTCCTGCCACGCCCGTACTTCCCTCAGCGGGTCCAGCGCGGCCCGGCCCGTCGAGTGCTGTCCATTCCGACTGCTCACGTGGTGCTCCCCGTTCCGAGGGGTCGTTTCTGCAGGGTCAACGATCAGGAATGCCGTGGACGAACGCCAGCTTTGCCCTCACAAAGCGGGCACTGAACCAAGTGTGTCCCAGATCACCCCCGGTTCTCGCGTCCTGACGGGAGCGACCTTCCGTCCGATGGTGCCCGGCGGGGCTTGAGGGTCTCTGTAAGTGCCTCCCGCCACGGGGGCCCGGGCGTCACCGTCCGCGCCCGGCCGGACGCGGCGGGCGAGCGCACGGCGGGCGGGCGGAGGGCGGGCGGAGGGGCGAGGAGCGGGTGAGGGGGACCCGCGGGCGGGAGTGCGGCGGGGGGCCGGCGCCGGTACCGCGCCGGCCCCCGGCCCCTACCTCCGCTTGGGCAGCGGGACCCGCAGCAGGTCCTGCGCCACGGTCAGCTCGCCCTCGAACCCGGCCGCGCGGGCCTGGAGTTCGAAGACGTCCGGGTCGGAGTACCGCTGGGAGAAGTGGGTGAGCACCAAGTGCCTCACCCCGGCCTCCCGCGCCACCCGAGACGCCTGACCCACCGTCAAGTGGCCGTGTTCGACGGCCAGGTGCTCGTCCTCGTCGAGGAAGGTGGACTCGATGACCAGCATGTCGCAGCCCTCGGCGAGCGCGGTCACGCCGTCGCAGAGCCGGGTGTCCATCACGAAGGCGAAGCTCTGGCCGGGCCGTTCCTCGCTGACCTGCTCCAGGGTGACCCCGTCGACGGAGCCCTCCCGCTGGATGCGGCCCACGTCCGGCCCCTTGATCCCGTGCCGGGCCAGCAGCTCGGGCACCATGCGGCGGCCGTCGGGCTCGGTGATCCGGTAGCCGAAGGACTCCACGGGGTGGCTGAGCAGCCGCGCCTCCAGCAGGTACGGCACGGGCCCGGCGAGCGGACCGTCCTCGGACACCGGCTCCTCGGCGATGTGGACGGTCTCCCGGTAGGCGGTGGCGTACCGCAGCCGGTCGAAGAACTTCTGCCCACTGGCCGGGAAGTGCGCGGTGACCGGGTGCGGCACCCGGTCGAGGTTGATCCGCTGGATCACCCCGGCCAGGCCCAGGGAGTGGTCCCCGTGGAAGTGGGTGACGCAGATCCGGTCGATGTCGTGCGCGGCCACGCCGGCCCGCAGCATCTGCCGCTGGGTGCCCTCACCGGGGTCGAAGAGGATCCCCTGGCCGTCCCAGCGGAGCAGGTAGCCGTTGTGGTTGCGGTGGCGGGTGGGCACCTGGCTGGCGGTGCCGAGCACGACGAGTTCGCGTACGGACACGGCGGACTACCCGGGGGGCCATTCGAGGCCGCGGCCGCCGAGCACGTGGGCGTGCGCGTGGAAGACCGTCTGGCCCGCGCCCGCACCCGTGTTGAAGACGACGCGGTAGCCGGTGCCCGCCACCTTCTCCTGCTCCGCGACCTCGCCCGCCTCGCGCAGCACGTCGGCCAGGACGGTCGGTTCTGCGGCGGCCAGGGAGGCGGCGTCGGGGTAGTGGAGCCGCGGGATGACCAGCACGTGCGTGGGGGCCTGCGGGTTGATGTCCCGGAAGGCCACCGTGGTCTCGGTCTCGCGGACGACCGTGGCGGGGATCTCCCCCTTGACGATCTTGCAGAACAGGCAGTCCGCCTGCGGTTCGCCTGGCATGTGGTCGCACCCTCCGTGCCGTTGATCGGTCCCGGCATCGTATCCGCCGGTGACGGGGCCGGGCCCGGCGAGACCCGACCGGCCCCTCCCGCTCCTCCGGCGACCCCGACCGCTCCGACCGTCCGGGGTCAGGACCAGCGGCCGGTGCGGGCCAGCAGCACGGCCACGGCGGCGGTGCCCGCCGTGGAGGTCCGCAGCACCGAGCGGCCCAGCCGGTAGGGGCGGGCCCCGGCCTCCGCGAAGACGGCCAGCTCCTCCGGGGAGACCCCGCCCTCGGGGCCGACGACCACCACGATGTGCCCGCCGGCGGGCAGCTCGGCGGTGGCCAGGGCCTCGCTCGGGGCGTCCCGGTCCTCGTGCAGGACCACGCCGAGGTCGGCCGTGGCCAACAGGGCGGCCACCTGCTTGGTGGACATGGCCTCGGCGACCTCGGGGAAGCGGACCCGACGGGACTGCTTCCCGGCCTCCCGCGCCGTGTTCCGCCACTTCGCCAGCGACTTGGCCCCGCGGTCCCCGCGCCACTGGGTGATGCAGCGGGACGCCTGCCAGGGCACCACGGCGTCCACCCCGGTCTCCGTCATGGTCTCCACCGCCAGCTCCCCGCGGTCTCCCTTGGGGAGGGCCTGCACCACGGTGACGCGGGGCGCGGCCGGCTCCTCCGTACCGGCGGCGAGGACCTCGGCCACCAGCCGGTCCTTGCCCTCGGCGGCGGTCACCACGGCCTCCGCCCAGCCGCCGACCCCGTCGGTGAGGACCACCCGCTCCCCCGGCTCCAGCCGCTTCACGGACACGGCGTGCCGCCCCTCGGGCCCGTCCAGGACGAACCCGGGCCCCTCGGCGGGCACCTTCTCCACCACGAACACCGGGGCGGTCATCTCTGCGTACTCCTCGAATCGGGGGAACGGCCCTCGGACGGGCGCGGGTCGCTCAGTCGCGGCGGGCGCGGGCCTCGGCCAGCTCGGCCACCAGCACCTCGACCAGTTGCCCGGCGGGCATCGTACGGGCCAGCCGGTGACCCTGCCCGGCCCACAGGGCCATGCCCTGCGGGTCGCCCGCCGCGGCCGCGGCCCGGCGCAGGCCGGCGGTCAGATGGTGCACCTGCGGGTAGGCGGCGGGCGCGTAGGGGCCGTGCTCCCGCAGGAAGCGGTTGACCAGGCCCCGGGCCGGGCGCCCGGAGAAGGCCCGGGTCAGCTCGGTACGGGTGAACAGCGGGTCGGTGAGGGCCTTCTTGTGCACCGCGGCGGCCCCGGACTCCGGGCACACCAGGAAGGCGGTGCCGAGCTGCGCGGCCTCGGCCCCGGCGGCCAGCACGGCCGCGATCTGCTCCCCGCGCATCAGGCCGCCCGCGGCGAGGATGGGCAGCGCCACCGCCTCGCGGACCTGGGCGACCAGGGCCAGCAGCCCGAAGCCGGAACCGTCGGCCTCCGGGTCGTCGCGGTGGGTGCCCTGGTGGCCGCCCGCCTCGATGCCCTGTACGCACACGGCGACGGCCCCGGCCCGCTGGGCGGTCCGGGCCTCGTCGGCGGAGGTGACGGTGACCACGGTGCGGGTGCCCACGCGGGCGAAGGCCGCCAGGACCTCGGGGGTCGGGCAGCCGAAGGTGAAGGAGACCACCGGGACGGGGTCGTCGAGCAGGATGGCGACCTTCGCCTCGTAGGCGTCGTCGGTGCTGCCCTCCGACGGGTCCTCCGGCAGGGGGGTCTCGTACCAGGCGGCCTCGCCCGCGAGCTGCCCCCGGTAGGTGGCGACGGCGGCGGGGTCCGCGAGGGCGGGCTGCGGCATGAAGAGGTTGACCCCGAAGGCGCGCGGGGTCAGCGCCCGGAGGCGCTTGATCTCGTGGTACATGCCGTCGGTGGTCTTGTAGCCCCCGGCGAGGAAGCCGAGTCCGCCCGCGTCCGAGACGGCGGCGGCCAGTTCGGGGCGGGAGGCGCCGCCCGCCATGGGCGCCTGCACGATCGGATAGCGGCACAGACCGCTCAGTGCGGAGGACATGAGCGCATCGTGCCACGTCGCCCGCCCCCGTCCGAATCGGTGCTTTCGCCTGGCATAGTCGGCGCCCGGAACGCGCCGGCGCCCGCGACCCCGACTCGGGGACCGCGGGCGCGGAAACGGCTCGGCGACCGTGGGAGGCGACCGTTGAAGGCGTGCCTCAGGCGGGGGAACAACCCCTGCCGGCCGGGCCGGCGGCACCACCCGGGGACCACCCCGGACCCCCGACGAGGGGCCCCGGGGCGGACTCGGCGTCAGCGACCGTTGAAGGCGTCCTTCAGCCGGGAGAACAGCCCCTGCTGGCCGGGCTGGAACTGGCCCATGGGCCGTTCCTCGCCGCGGAGCTTGGCGAGCTGGCGCAGCAGGTCCTCCTGCGCGGGGTCCAGCTTGGCCGGGGTCTGGACCTCGACGTGCACGATGAGGTCGCCGCGGCCGCCGCCGCGCAGGTGCGTGACGCCGCGCCCGTGCAGCGGGATCGACTGGCCGGACTGGGTACCGGGCCGGATGTCGACCTCCTCCATGCCGTCCAGGGTCTCCAGCGGGCACTTCGTGCCCAGCGCGGCCGCCGTCATCGGGAGGGTGACCGTGCAGTGCAGGTCGTCCCCGCGGCGCTGGAACACCGGGTGCGGCAGCTCGTGGATCTCCACGTACAGGTCGCCGGCGGGGCCGCCGCCGGGGCCGACCTCGCCCTCGCCCGCGAGCTGGATCCGGGTGCCGTTCTCGACGCCGGCCGGGATCTTGACGGTCAGGGTGCGGCGGGAGCGGACCCGGCCGTCGCCCGCGCACTCGGGGCACGGGGTCGGGACCACGGTGCCGAAACCCTGGCACTGGGGGCAGGGCCGGGAGGTCATGACCTGGCCCAGGAAGGAGCGGGTGACCTGGGAGACCTCGCCCCGACCGCGGCACATGTCGCAGGTCTGGGCGGAGGTGCCGGGCGCGGCGCCCTCACCGGAGCAGGTCGTGCACACCACGGCGGTGTCGACCTGGATCTCCTTGGTGGTGCCGAAGGCGGCCTCGTCGAGCTCCAGGTCCAGCCGGATCATCGCGTCCTGGCCGCGGCGGGTCCGCGAGCGCGGGCCGCGCTGGGAGGCCTGTCCGAAGAAGGCGTCCATGATGTCCGAGAAGTTGCCGAAGCCACCGGCGCCGAAGCCGCCCGCGCCCCCGCCGCCCGAGGAGGACAGCGGGTCGCCGCCGAGGTCGTAGACCTGCTTCTTCTGCGGGTCCGACAGCACCTCGTACGCCGCGTTGATCTCCTTGAAACGCTCTTGCGTCTTGGGATCGGGGTTGACGTCCGGGTGCAGCTCGCGGGCGAGCTTGCGGAAGGCCTTCTTGATCTCGTCCTGCGATGCGTCGCGGCGCACGCCGAGTACGGCGTAGTAGTCCGTGGCCACTTACGACTCCGCCAGGATCTGTCCGACGTAACGTGCCACTGCGCGTACCGCTCCCATCGTTCCGGGGTAGTCCATGCGGGTCGGTCCGACCACGCCGAGTTTGGCGACTGCCTCGCCGCCCGAACCGTAGCCGACCGACACGACGGACGTGGAGTTCAGCCCTTCATAGGCGTTCTCATGTCCGATTCGCACCGTCATGCCCGATTCATTGGCCTCGCCGAGCAACCGGAGGAGCACGACCTGCTCCTCCAAGGCCTCCAGCACCGGCCTGATCGTCAGGGGGAAGTCGTGCCCGAAGCGGGTGAGGTTGGCGGTCCCCCCGATCACCAACCGCTCCTCGGTCTCCTCGACCAGCGTCTCCAACAGGATGGCGAGGACCACCTGTACGGTGCCGCGGTCCTCGACCTCGAACTGCTCGGGCAGGTCCTGCACCAGGGTGGGGACGTCGGCGAACCGCCGCCCGACCACCCGGCTGTTGAGCCGCGCCCGCAGGTCGGCCAGGGCGGCCTCGCCGAAGGGCGCGGGCGCGTCGACCATGCGCTGTTCGACCCGCCCGGTGTCGGTGATCAACACCAGCATCAGCCGGGCCGGGGCCAGGCCGAGCAGTTCGACGTGGCGGACCGTGGAGCGGGTGAGCGAGGGGTACTGGACCACCGCCACCTGCCGGGTCAACTGCGCGAGCAGCCGCACCGTGCGGCCGACCACGTCGTCGAGGTCCACGGCCCCGTCGAGGAAGTTCTGGATGGCCCGCCGCTCCGGGGTGGAGAGGGGCTTGACCCCCGCGAGCCGGTCCACGAAGAGGCGGTAGCCCTTGTCCGTGGGGATGCGTCCGGCGCTGGTGTGGGGTTGGGCGATGTAGCCCTCCTCCTCCAGCACCGCCATGTCGTTGCGCACGGTGGCGGGCGAGACGCCCAACCGGTGCCGCTCGGTGAGCGCCTTGGAGCCGACCGGCTCCTCGGTCCCGACGTAGTCCTGGACGATGGCGCGCAGCACCTCGAGCCTGCGTTCGCTCAGCATCGCGCGCACCTCCAGCTTGTGATCCCGGTCCGGGTCGCCCCCGGTCGCACCGGCCCCCTGTCGGTCCGGCACGTTGGCACTCGGCGCTGACGAGTGCCAGAGAACCCCCGGTCAGTGTACGGCGGGGAGGTACACCCCTAGCAAGGGCGGCTCGGCCGCGCCCGTCAGGGTAGCGTCGCGGCATGGACGTGCGTTGGGAAGAGGCGGGCTGGGAACGGCTGACCGGACGGGTCGGCCGGCGCAGGCTCCCGGGGTGGGACTGCACCGTGGGACTGGTGGTGGGCGAGCGTTCGGTGCTGCTGGTCGACCCGGGGTCGAGCGTCCGGGAGGGCGCCGGGATCCGCGGGCAGGCGGAGCGGCTGACCGGTCGGCACGTGACCCATATCGCATTCACCCACGGCCACTTCGATCATGTCCTGGGGGCCGCGGCCTTCTCCGGGGCCGAGGTGTTCGGCGCGGTGGGACTGGCCGGGCTGCTGGACTCCGAGCGCGAGGTGCTCCGACAGGACGCCGTGCGGCACGGCCTGCCGGAGGCCGACGCCGAGGACTCCGCGGAACAGCTCGTGCTGCCGAAGCACCCGGTGTCCGGGGAGTGGACCCTGGACCTGGGCGGGCTCCAGGTGCTGCTGGCGAACGTGGGCCCCGGGCACACCGGCCACGACCTCGCGGTGTTCGTGCCCGGGGAGCGGGAGGTGGTGTTCTGCGGGGACCTGGTCGAGGAGTCCGGGGAGCCCCAGGCCGGCCCCGACGCCGTTCCCTCGCAGTGGCCCGCGGCCCTGGACCGGCTGCTGTCACTGGGCGGCGAGGAGGCCCTGTACGTGCCCGGACACGGGGCGGTGGTGTCGGCCGGGTTCGTCCGTGCGCAACGCGCCACACTGGCCGCGCGTTTCGGCGTGTCGCCCGCCTGACCGGGACCCTCTCCCTACTGTCGTACGAATGCGTGAGTACTCAGCCGACCTGACCCCGCCTTGGAAGCGCGGCGCCGCCCGCCCCGTCCCCGAGGTGGCGGCCGACCGCGACCTGGTGGTCGAGGAGGCCGGTACGGGCTTCTGCGGGGCCGTGGTGGCCTGCGAGGGCGGCACCGTCACCCTGGAGGACCGCTTCGGCAAGCACCGGGCCTTCCCTCTGGAGCCGCGCGGCTTCCTGCTGGACGGGGTGCCGGTCACCCTGGTCCGCCCCTCCCGGGCCCCGGCCGCCCCGGCCGGACCGCGTCTCACCGCCTCCGGCTCCCTGGCGGTGCCGGGCGCCCGGGCGCGGGTGGCTCGGGCGGGCCGGATCTATGTGGAGGGCCGGCACGACGCGGAGCTGGTGGAGAAGGTCTGGGGCGACGACCTGCGCGTCGAGGGCGTGGTCGTGGAGTACCTGGAGGGCGTGGACGACCTGCCCGCGGTGGTCGCCGGGTTCGCCCCCGGCCCCGACGCCCGGCTGGGCGTCCTGGTGGACCACCTGGTGACCGGTTCGAAGGAGTCCCGCATCGCGGCGACGGTGACGGATCCGCACGTCCTGGTGGTGGGCCACCCCTACATCGACGTGTGGGAGGCCGTGAAGCCCTCCGCGGTGGGCATCCCGGCCTGGCCCCGGGTCCCGCGCGGCCAGGACTGGAAGACGGGCGTCTGCCGGGCCCTCGGCTGGCCGGAGAACACCGGCGCCGCCTGGCAGCACATCCTGTCGAAGGTGACCTCCTACCGGGACCTGGACCCCGCCCTCCTGGGACGCGTGGAGGAACTCATCGACTTCGTCACGGCGGAGGGTTCCGGCCCGACCGGATGAGGCGCGGGGGTCCGGGGGCCGAGCCTCCGGACCCGCCCCGCGGGCCTCAGTCCACCAGGTCCCGCACCACGGCATCGGCCAGCAGCCGGCCCCGCAGGGTGAGCACGGCCCGCCCCTCGGCGTACGGCTCCGCCTCCAGCAGCCCGTCCGCCAGCGCCCGCCCGGCCGCCGCCAGGCCCGCGGGGGCCAGCAGGGAGAGCGGCACGCCCTCCACGAGGCGCAGCTCCAGCAGGATCCGTTCCACGCGCCGGTCCTCCTCGGAGAGGAGCTCGCGGCCCGCGCCCGGGGAGCGGCCCTCCGCGAGGGCGGCCGCGTAGGCGCCGGGGTGCTTGACGTTCCACCAGCGGACCCCGCCCACGTGGCTGTGGGCGCCCGGTCCGGCCCCCCACCAGTCGGCGCCGCGCCAGTACAGCTCGTTGTGCAGGCAGCGTCCGGCCTCGGTGGTGGCCCAGTTGGACACCTCGTACCAGGAGTAGCCGGCCGCGGCGAGGACCTCGTCGGCGATCAGGTAGCGGTCGGCGTGCACGTCGTCGTCGGTCATGGGGACCTCGCCGCGGCGGATCCGCCGGGCCAGCTGGGTGCCCTCCTCGACGATCAGGGCGTAGGCGCTGATGTGGTCGGGTCCGGCGCCGAGGGCCGCGTCCAGGGAGGCCCGCCAGTCGGCGTCGGACTCCCCCGGGGTGCCGTAGATCAGGTCGAGGTTGACGTGCTCGAAGCCGGCGGCGCGGGCCTCGCCCACGCAGGCTTCGGGGCGCCCCGGGGTGTGGGTGCGGTCGAGGACCTTCAGGACGTGCTGCCGGGCGCTCTGCATGCCGAAGGAGATCCGGTTGTAGCCGCCCGCGCGGAGTTCCTCCAGGTAGCGGGGGTCCACGGATTCCGGGTTGGCCTCGGTGGTGATCTCGGCGTCGGGGGCGAGCCCGAACTCCTCGCGGATCACGGCGAGCATCCGGACCAGGTCGGCGGCGGGCAGCAGGGTGGGGGTGCCGCCGCCCACGAACACCGTGCGGACCTGCCGGGGGTCGTCGCCGAGCACCTTGCGGGCGAGCCGGACCTCCTCGGCGAGGGTGTCGGCGTAGTTGTCGCGGGAGGCGAGCACGCCTCCGGTGCCGCGCAGCTCGGTGGCGGTGTAGGTGTTGAAGTCGCAGTAGCCGCAGCGGGTCGCGCAGTACGGCACGTGCAGGTAGAACCCGAGGGGCCGGTCGGCCGCCCCGGCCAGGGCGGAGGCGGGCAGCGCCCCGTCTTCGGGCACGGGTTCGCCGTCGGGCAGTACGGAAGGCATGGATCCATTCTCCCGCACCGGGCGCGACGACCCGACCGCGCGCCCGACCGCGCGCCGGGGCCGTGGGGCGACCCAGGGACTGCTTCGGGGTGGCGTCGGCGCGGGCGTCCGCGCTGCCTTCCCCAAGGAATGACCGGAGGTTCAGGGCCCGGACGC